>NZ_JBHMIM010000102.1:0-10472 GCF_048060115.1 Micromonospora sp. LOL_023 | reverse complement strand
CACCGACACCGGGCCACCCCCGCACACCCAAAACCCGCCGTGGTACAGGTGATTTACCGGTCAGATCGTCGCGATCATGGAGGGCAGGGGTCAGGGGTCAGGGGTGGCGGCGGGAGCCGCAGGCGACGACGTAGCCGAGAAAGGCCAGCCAGACCGAAGCGCCGATCCCGACCCGAAGCCAGGTCGGCAACGGCGCCGGGGTGACGAACGCCTCGATCAGCCCCGCCGCCACGAACACCAGCACCAGGCCGAGAGCCACCAGCACCCCGGACAGGCCGGCCTGCGCCACGGCCCGGCTCCGGCTCAGGTGCGCCGGCGGTGAGATCCACGCGCCGCCGATCCGCAGCCCCACCCCGGCGGCGATGAACACCCCGGTGAGTTCGAGCAGCCCGTGCGGGGTGATCAGGCCGAAGAAGACGTCCGCCCGGTCGTAGGAGATCATCACCCCGCCGGTCACTCCGATGTTGAGCGCGTTCATCCAGAGCAGGTACAGCACCGGGAGTACCAGTATGCCGGCAGCCAGACACTGCGCGGCCAACCAGGAATTGTGGGTGGACAACTGGACGGCGAAGTTCGGTGCGGCGTACTGGGTGTAGTAGCCGGCGAAGCTCGACTCGGCGAGCTCGGTCGCCGCCTGATCACCGATGAGTAGCCGGACACTGTCCGGATTGTCGGCCACCCACCACATCAGGAAACCGGTGAGCGCGCAGAACCCGACCGACACCGCTCCCCACCAGGGCGCAGCCTGGAGCACCGCCCGCGGGAAGTCGGTGGTGAAGAACCTGCCTACCTGCGTCCACCGCACCGTCCGCGTGCCGGTCAGCCGCGACCGGGCAGCCAGCACCAGCCCGGAGAGTCGGGTCACCAGCGCCGGATCCGGCGTCCGACTCCGGACGACCGACAAATGCGTGGCGGTACGCTGGTAGAGCGCCACCAACTCGTCGACTTCGGCGACGGAGAGTTGCCGACCACGGACGAGCTGTTCGAGGCGCCGCCACTGCGGCTCGTGCTCGGCCACGTACGCGTCGAGGTCCACGGCCACCTCCCGACCCATAGTGTTCACTGACGGAGTGACCGTGCAGACAACCGGGGGCACCAGGCTGGTCGGTGGCGAGGCCGTCGAGGTCGAGGTACGGCTGGCCAGGGTCGGTTCGCGGGTGTTTGCACTGCTGTTCGACCTGATCGTGCAGGCGGCGATCGCTCTGGTGCTGGTGGTGTTCGCCGGTCTGCTGCTCTCGTCGCTGCGGCCAGCAGTCGAGGTGGACGAGGCGCTCGGGCAGGCACTGCTCACCATCGGCGTGATCACGGTGCTGCTCGGATACCCGGTGCTGTGCGAAACCCTCAACAACGGCCGTACGGTCGGCAAGATGGCGGTCGGGATCCGGGTGGTACGCGACGACGGCGGCCCGCCGCACCTTCGGCACGCGCTGACCCGCAACCTGGTCGGGGTGGCCGCCGAGTGGCCGGGTCTGTTGCTGCCACCGTTCACCTGGATCGCGAGTCTGGTGACGATGTTGGCGAACAGCCAGGGCAAGCGACTCGGTGACCTGGCGGCGGGCACGTTGGTGGTGCATGACCGCGTCCAGACGTCCTGGGGTTGGGTGCCCGGAATGCCGTCGGCCCTTGCCGGCTGGGCTCGCACCCTCGACCTGACCCGGCTCGACGACGAACTCGCGCTGTCGGTGCGCCATCTGCTGGCCAGGGGTCACGGGTTCGCCGAGCCGGCCCGGTCGCAGCTGGTACGGCTGCTCGCCGCGGAGGTGGCGGCGGTGACCGCGCCGCCGCCACCGGCCGGGGTGCCCGGCTGGGCCTACCTCGCGGCGGTCCTCGCGGAGCGGCACCGCCGCGCCGGGCAGCGTCTGGCGCGAAGCCGTGCGGTGACCGCGACGCTGTGGCCGGAGTTGACCGGGCTCAGCCCGACCCGGGCGAGCGCGCTGCGCCCGGCTGTGCCGATGGGCCGGTCCGGCGCTGGGTCCGGCGCTGGGTCCGGCGTCGCCCAGTCACCGGTGGAGCAGTCGCCGGTGCCGGAGCAGTGGCGGGGGCCGGCCACGCGGCCGGCGGGACTGGGCGAGCTGGCCGGGCCGGGGGCGGGCCTCGCCGCGGACGGGCCGGCCGCTCCGGCGCAGCGCACCGGGCCCGAGTGGCCCCAGGAGAGCTGGCCACGGCCGCCGTGGCTCGGCCCGACCGGTGGCCAGCCGGACTGGACCGGGGTGCGTCGTCCGCCGGTCGCCAGTACGTTGCGGACGGCCGCTCCCGATCCGGCCGATCAGCCGCCGGCCGGATCTGGGGCGGCCGGACCGCCCGGATCCTGATCCGGGTGTGGCAGCATCGGTGCGGTGAAGGCGTTCATTCCGTGGCTGGTCGTGTTGGCGCTGGTCATCCTGCTGAACTCGGTCGGTCTGCGGCCGCTGGCGACCGCGCTCGCGCTGGGCTGGCTCGCCTACTGCATCTGGACCTGGGTCCGGCCGGGCAGCCGCCGGCAGCGCTGAGCCGGCAGCTGCGCACGGCGCTGAGCCGGCAGCTGCCACCGCGCTGACGACTCGCGATCGCGACACGCGCGAGTCGGTTATTTCCGGATTAGCTTGACAGCATGGCTACACACTGCAAATCTACGACTACGTCGCGTCACATCGCTGTCACGCTGACGCACGGGGGAACCAAACCGGGGGGATGCGCGGGGCGGCTGCCGGTGAGCGGAGCGGACGCTCGCCGCAGCTGCCCCGCGTACTTGGCGCAAGGCGCAGCCCTCATGTGACGCAGGCACCAGCGTCCGTCGCGCGGAGCTAGGCGAAGTCGACGTTCACCGAGGCGACGAACGCCTCACCGGCACCGGAGATCGTCAACGGCGCCGGCAGCGCCGGCCCGACCGCGGCCCGACCCGGCGACACCGCCACCGCCGCGAGACCGTCGTCGACCGCCACCCCACCGGCCAGGCAGAGCACCACCCGAGGCCCGCTGACGGCGACCGTCACCTGCGGCACCTCGTCGTCGAGCACGACCCGGTGCAGCGTGAACTCGGCGACCGGCGCCGGCCAGGTGATCACCCCGGCGGCAACCGACTGTGGGCGTACAACCGGGTCGGTGAGCACCTCGAATCGCAACACCCGCAACAGCTCGGCCACGTCGACATGCTTGGGGGTCAACCCGCCCCGCAGCACGTTGTCACTGGCCGCCATGATCTCGACGCCGGCGCCGTGCAGGTAGGCGTGCAGGTTGCCGGCCGGCATCCAGACCGCCTCGCCCGGCGCCAGCGTCACCTTGTTGAGCAGCAACGCCACCAGCACCCCGGGATCAGCCGGATAGTGCCGGGCCAGCCCGCGCAGCAGATCGCCGTCGGCCGCGAACCGCGGCGCAAGGTCGGCGACGGCGGCGACCGCCGCCGCGACCAGATCCGCCCGCCGATCGGCCGGCCAGGTCAGCAGCCGCTGCATCGCCTCACACAGCCCGTCCGGCCCGGTCCGCAGCGCCTTGACCACCGGCTCCAGCCCGTCGATGCGCAGCGCCGCCAGCACCTCGGCGGACCGCTGCGGGTCACGGAAGCCACAGAGCGCGTCGAAGTCGGTGACCGCGACCAGCAACTCCGGTTTGTGGTGCGGATCGGCGTAGTTGTATCCACCGGCGGTGGCCGACCCGGCCCGCTCGGCGGCGTACCGCTGTCGGGCCTGTGCCGCATCGGGATGCGCCTGCAACGACAGCGGCGTCTCGGCGGCGAGGATCTTCATCAGGTACGGCAGCCGGCCGCCGAACCGCTCAGCCGTCGGCTCACCGAGCCAGCCAGCCGGATCCTGGCCGATCAGCTCGGCCACGCTCACCGACGTACCGTCGCGTTGCACGGTCGACGGCGCACCCGGGTGCGCGCCCAGCCACAGCTCGGCCTCCGGGCCGGGTGCCGGTACCGGACGGCCCTGCAGCTGCGCGATGACCGTACGCGACCCCCAGGCGTAGTCCCGGATCTGGCCGGTCAACAGTTCCACGACGCGCCCGCCTCAGGTGGTGGAGAGTTCCTTCATCTCGGTGACCGCCGGCACCGCCATCGGATCCAGGTGATGTGCCAGAGCCAGATAGACGGAGGCGAAGTCGGGCACCGAGATCAGCGACGCGAGGCGTTCCAGCGCCGACCCGCCCTCGGCGGTGATCACGTCGCAGCGCACCCCCCGACGTTCGGCCAGAGTCTGCACCGCGTCCGCCCGTCGCTCCTCGACCGCCAGCGGCTCGTCCGCGTCGTCCTCCGGGTTGAGCCCGCCGTCACGCAGCAGCACCAGCCGCAGCCGGGTCAGCTTCTCCTCGGTTTCTTCGTCCGGGTCGGCGAAGATGTCCCGGGTCAGCTCGCCCAGCCCGCCGAACACCCCGTCGAGCAGCCCGACGCGGCCCCGGCCGGCCTCCCCGAGCGCACCGGTCACCACCGGGTAGCGGGCGTTGGTCGACAACGTGTCGCCGAACCGGCGGGCGGCCACCGACGCCACCGGCGATGAACCCCAGACGATCGGCACCGAACCGGCCAACCCGAGCGCGAGTGCCTTCGCCGGGTTGACGAACGACTCGGCGGCCGGCCGGCAACGCTCGGCGTCGGCGTCGAGCCGGGCGGCGGTCTCCGCCAGATCCGCCTCGTTGACCTTCACCAGGCCGAGCGCCCGGGCCGCCATCAGCACCGGCACGGTCAACGCCCAGAGACTGGCCCGGGCCGGAGCGCGGCGCGGCACCGGGATGAACGGTGCGCGTACCCCTTCGGCGACCGACTGCAGCTGCGAGTCGGGGGCACCGACGGCGACCAGCCGGGCTCCACGCCGGGCGGCGGCCTGGGCCGCGCCGAGCGCCTCCGGGCTGCGGCCCGAGGCGCTGACGGCGATCACCACATCGGCCGCGCCGACCCAGCCGGGCACGCCGGCGCTGCGGTGCGCGATCACCGGTACGGGGCAACGCGGGCCGGCCACGGTGGCCAGCACGTCACCGGTACGCCCGGCGGTGCCGATCCCGGCGATGACCACTGCCCGGGGTCGACCTTCCTCGCTGAGCACGCCAAGGTTTGCCTCGGCGGCCAACGCCGCCGCCTCCCGCATCTGGGCGCCCGCCGAGGCGGTGAACCGCAGCATTCCTCCCGGGTCGGCGGCGGCGAGCCCGGCGCTGTCGTCGAGCAGCGCCTCGTCGGCGACCCGCCGCCCGACCACGCCGGATGTTCCGTCGATCGGAACCGCCATCAGGAAGCCTCGCCGGGCAGCCGGGCCTCGTCGAGCAGCAGCACCGGGATGCCGTCGCGGACCTGGAAGATCCGGGTGCACTCGGGGCAGCTCAGCGTCGATGCTGTCGCGTCGTAGGTCAGTGGTGTGTGGTGGGTGTCCGGGCAGGCGAGGATCTCCAGCAGCTGCGAATCCAGGGCCATCGGGTGGCTCCTTCCACGTATCGGCGAACCGCAGGCAGGGTCGACCGCGCGGCGCGGACCGCGGTCGGGCGTACCCGCAAGAGATCCTATCCGCGTACGAGCGCGAGCACGCTGTCGCGCAGCTCGACCATCCGTTCGGCGGTCGGTGCCTCCACGTTGAGCCGCAGCAACGGCTCGGTGTTGGAGGCCCGCAGGTTGATCCAGGAGCCGTCGTCGAAGCTGACGGTCAGCCCGTCCAACTCGTCGGTGTCGGCGTCGGCGTACGCGGTCTTGACCTCGGCGAGCTTCGCCTGCTGGTCGGTGACCGTCGAGTTGATTTCGCCGGAGGCGACGTACCGCTCGTACTGGCTGGCCAGCGCGGACAGCGGCCGGTCCTGCTCACCGAGCGCGGCCAGCATGTGCATCGCGGCCAGCATGCCGGTGTCGGCGAACCAGAAGTCCCGGAAGTAGTAGTGCGCCGAGTGCTCGCCACCGAAGACCGCGTTGGTGCGGGCCATCTCCGCCTTGATGAACGAGTGACCGACCCGGGCCCGGACCGGTTCGCCGCCGTTCTCCCGGACGATCTCGGCCACCGCGCTGGAGGTGATCAGGTTGTGGATGACCGTCTCACCGGGGTGCTTGGCCAGCTCGCGGGCGGCGACCAGGGCGGTGATCGCCGACGGGGAGACCGGCTCGCCGCGCTCGTCAACGACGAAGCAGCGGTCGGCGTCGCCGTCGAACGCCAAACCCAGGTCGGCGCCGTGTTCGCGGACCGCCTTCTGCAGGTCGACGATGTTCTTCGGGTCGAGCGGGTTCGCCTCGTGGTTGGGAAACGAGCCGTCCAGCTCGAAGTACATCGGGATGATGTCCAGTGGCAACGCCGGCAGCACCGTGGCACCGAGGACGGCTGGCACCGTGTAGCCGCCCATCCCGTTGCCGGCGTCGACGACCACCTTCAGCTGCCGGATCCCCGACAGGTCGACCAACGTACGCAGGTGAGCGGCGTAGTCGGCGAGCAGCTCGCGCCGCTCCAGCCGGTCCTCGCCGGAGGGCACCTCGCCGCTGTCCAGCAGCGCCTGTGCCCGGTCGCGGATGTCGGTCAGCCCGGAGTCCTGGCCGATCGGGGCGGCCCCGGACCGGCACATCTTGATCCCGTTGTACTGGGCCGGGTTGTGGCTGGCGGTGAACATCGCCCCGGGCAGCTCCAGCGCGCCGGAGGCGTAGTAGAGCAGGTCGGTGGAGCCGAGACCGGCGTGCAGCACCTCGGCACCGGCGGCGTTGGCGCCGGCGGCGAACGCGTTGGCCAGCGGCGGGGACGACTCACGCATGTCGTGGGCGATGACGATCCGGTCGGCCTTGTCGCCAAGCTCGGCGAGGACCTGCACGAACGCGGTGCCGAGGGCGCGGGCCACCGTCTCGTTCAGCTGGTCCGGAGTGGTGCCACGGACGTCGTAGGCCTTGACGATTTTGGACAAGTCAGACAAGGTCTCGCTCCTCAGCAGTGCCGATGCCAACACAGGTGAGGGTAACGGAGCAGCGACGGCCACTCTCGGTCAAGGCGGGCCGGGCCATCCTCCGGCCGCCCGATGTTCATCCTCCGGCCGACCACCGACGCCGCTGCGTGACGACGTAGTCGCAGGTCAGCGCCGAATCCGGGGCAGCAGCATGGTCGCCCCGCCGGCCCCGGGCGCACCACCGTCCCCACCGGAATCGTGCTTGTCGCCGCGCCCCCGGCGGATCAGCAGCACCAGCAACGCCGCGCCGCCCGCGACCATGCCGAGACCGACGGTCAACACCCCGGTGCTGATCCCGAGACCCCCGCCGCCGCCCTGACCGGCGGTGGCAAGCAGGTCCGGGTCCGGCGGGGCTGCAGCGGGCACCGCACTCTGCTCGGCCACCGGCGCTTCCTCCGTGGGCTCCGGGGTCGGCTCCGGCGACGGCTCCTCGGTCGGTGACGGCGGGGCCGGTTCGTAGGTGCCGGCCTGCCGGCCGCCGACCTTCTTGCCGCCGACCTCCCGGCCCAGCAGCTCACCGCTGGCGGCGTACGCCTCGGCGACGATGTTCGCGGTGCCGGCCGGCGCCCCGGCCGCGAAAGCCACCTGGTAGCGCACCGACCGGCTCTTGCCCTTGCACAACTCGTCGTCCTCCGGTGCGGTCCGGTCGGTGATCAGCAACCCGCCGCCATCGTCGGCCACCGGCACCCGCACCCAGTCGTCGTCGATCCGCGCCTGCACGGCGACCTGGTCGACGCCTGCGCCGGGCAGCCGGATCGCCAGAGTGGTACGCAGCGACACGCACTCCTCGGAGCGTTTGGTGACCTTCACCGTCACCCCGCCTGCCTTCTCACCGGCGGTGAACTTGCTGGGCAGACTGAGCTGGACCCGCGCCTGCTGCTCCGCATCCTGCGCGCGCGCCGGAATCGCGGCGAGCATGGCTGTGCCGGTGGTCAGCAGGAGCACCGTCGCAAGCTGGGCTGCGCTACGCCGTACCGACATGTCCCGCCTCGCCTCCCGCGTCGCCGGCACCCGCGCCTCGGACACCGTCGGGCGACAGGCTACCGCGCGACCGTTACGCGCCCGGACCGCGCAGCGCGCCGTCGCGAACTCCGGCGAACAATCGCCCGAGGTCCGTCAGAGGTCGAGTCCGGTGAGGACCATCACCCGGGGATCGGTGTAGTCGTCCATCACGCTGCGGACACCCTCGCGGCCGACCCCGCTGCCCTTCACCCCGCCGTACGGCATCTGATCGGCCCGGTACGACGGCACGTCACCGACGATCACCCCGCCGACGGCCAACGTCCGGTGCGCGGTGAACGCCGTCTGCAACCGGTGGGTGAACACACCGGCCTGCAGTCCGTACGCCGAGTCGTTGACCGCCGCGAACCCGGCCTCGTCGTTCGCCACCCGGACCACGACGAGCACCGGGCCGAAGACCTCCTCGGTGAGCACCTTCGCGTCGGCCGGCACCCCGGTCAGCACCGTCGGCGGATACGTCGCACCGTCACGCCGGCCACCGACCTCGATCGTCGCCCCGGCCGTCATCGCCTCGTCCACCCAGGACTCGACCCGCTCGGCGGCACCTTCGTTGATCAGCGGGCCGACATCGGTCGCCTCGTCGGCCGGGTCACCGACCCGCAGCGCCCGCACGGCGTCGACCAGCCGGGGCAGGAAGCCGTCGTAGAGCCATTCGTGCACGTACACCCGCTGCACCGCGATGCAGCTCTGCCCGGCCTGATAGTTCGAGAAGGTGGCGATCCGCTGCGCCGCCCAGGTCAGCTCCTCGTCGCCGGTCCAGTCCTCGCAGATCAGCACGGCGGCGTTGCCACCCAGTTCAAGGGTGATGTGCTTCTCCGGCACCGCGCGGCGGATCAGCGCGCCGACCGGCCCGGACCCGGTGAACGACACCACCGGCAGGCGTGGGTCGGCGACCAGGCCGCCGGCCCGGTCGTTCGGCACCGGCAGTACGGAGACCATGCCGGCGGGCAGCCCGGTCCCCGGTCCGTCTGGCCCGGCGTCTGCTCCAGCTGGCTCGGTGACCTCGGCGATCAGCTCGCCGAGCAGCAACGCGGTCAGCGGCGTCGCCGGGGCCGGCTTGACGATGATCGGTGCGCCGACCGCGATCGCCGGGGCGACCTTGTGCGCCACCAGGTTCAGCGGAAAATTGAACGGCGAAATGCCCAGCACCGGTCCGCGCGGCACCCGGCGGACC
Source organism: Micromonospora sp. LOL_023 (assembly GCF_048060115.1). Lineage (NCBI taxonomy): Bacteria > Bacillati > Actinomycetota > Actinomycetes > Micromonosporales > Micromonosporaceae > Micromonospora > Micromonospora sp. LOL_023. The sequence goes on along the minus strand of NZ_JBHMIM010000102.1, from coordinate 1,408 downwards.
AGCGCTATCCGGCCGGTGGCAGCCGGGTCGGTGTCGAGGCGTTGCAGGTCACCGGAGAAGCGCCGGGCCTCCTCGGCCGCCCACCGGAACGTGGAGACCGCCCGGGTCACCTCGGCCCGCGCCCACTTGAGCGGCTTACCGTTCTCGGCGGTGATCAACCGGGCGATTTCGTCGGCCCGCTGCGCCAGCCGGGCGCTGATGTGGTCCAGGGCGGCGGCCCGCCGGTGCGCGGGCAACGCGGCGGCCTGCGGCGCGACCCGGTGCGCGGCGGCGACCGCCTGCTCGACCTGGTCGGGCGTGGCCAGGCTGGTCCGCCCGACCAGCCGACCGTCGTACGGGTGACGTACGTCGAGCGGCTCGTCACCGTGCGCCGGCTCGCCGGCCAGCCAGAACGGCTTCGGGTCGGTACGGTCAGCGGCGGCGTGCTCCATCCGGCCAGCCTAGGCCAGGCCAGGGGCTCCAGCCGGGTCGCCGTGGTCATGGCTGGGCTGCCGGTCAGGGTGCGCTGCGCGGCAGCCGATAGCCGAGCTGCTGGGCGTACGTCATCAGCGGTCGCGTCGTCGGAACCAGCATTGTCACCTCCGTCGACCAGCGGTGTCCCCCGTTGTCCTCGAGTCGGCGACGCCGCAACGCTGTCTGCTCCCGCCGCAACGCTTCCAACCGCCGGGACGCGGTCGACCGTCCGGAACGCCAGTCCAGCCAGCGCAGCCACCAGTCACGCCACATTTCGGTGATCATTTTTCTCTCCTTAATCAATACTCAGGATTTCGTACGCGCGAGCAGTCGATAAAGCCCGCGGCGCTGGACGAATATCTCCCGCCGATCGGCGGCATCACCGTCCCGGTCGATGACGTATCCGGCCACCCAGACCCAGCCGTCGTACGTCTGCTTCCGGTCCACCGAGATGACCCGGAGCCTGATTCCTCGGCCGCCGGCGAACTGCACGCTCGCCTCCCGGCCGATCACCAGCACATCTCCCGGCTTCGGCTCCGGCGTCTGGACCAGCCGGCTATCCGTCACGCCTGACCAGCGGCCACGTCGGACGCCCACAGTTGGGACACCACCGTGACTTCACCTTGAACGACCACAGCCCGGCACAGAAGCCGAGCAGCGCCGCCCCGATAACCGCTTCAATTCCCAGCATCGACGCTCCTTCCACTGTCTCACCCATCCACATGAATGATCATGAGAGTCTCCCTCCCCGGGATCGATTTCCACCCTGGACTATCGGCCGGCGTCAGTGGAAGACTAGACCGGTTGAGATAGCTGCCACTCCGGTGTATTCGAGGTGATAATCATGAGTGAACTTCCGACGGAGCTCCGCCAGCTCCGGCTGTCCCCACGGCCCCGGCGTTGTTCCGGCTTGAGAGGTTCTGTCCGTGTTGAGAACCGGACACGAGGCGAGTTG
>NZ_JBHMIM010000101.1:0-10597 GCF_048060115.1 Micromonospora sp. LOL_023 | reverse complement strand
CTGCGGCAGGCACCGAGACAACCGACAGCGCGAGGGCCGGACCCCCACCCCCTGGGGTCCGGCCCTCGACGTTGTCGCGATACGTCGTCAGGGACGGTTGGCTGGACGGTGGGCCGGCTCAGCAACCGGCGAACGGGTCCGGCAGCGCCCGCCAGCCGGCCTCGCCGTCGGCGAGTTCGGCGTCGGTGAGCAGACAGGATGCCAGCCGTCGGTGCAGGTCGACGGGGTCGAAGTCGATGCCGATGAGGACCAGGTTGCTGTCCCGGTCACCGTAGTACGGGTCCCACTCCAGCGCGGCCGCCAGCCGCCGTTGTGCGCTGGCCTGGTGCCACTCGGCATCGGGCAGGGTGACCAGCCAGGGGCCGATGGTGTGCATCGCGACCCCGCCGCCGGCGCACTCCCAGGCGATGACGGCGTCGGGTTGGCTGGCCAGCCAGAGGTGGCCACGGGAGCGCAGCGCGTGGATGGCCACCTCGTCCAGCGCGGCGTGCAGCCGGCCCGGGTGAAACGGCCGCCGGGCGCGGAACACGGCGGAGACGATGCCGCAGTCGGCGATCGGTTCGTGCACCCCGATTGGGTAACCCTCGACACCACGGCCCAGTACGCCAGGGGTCTCCGGACGGTGCCGGTCGGTGTGTCGTAGCCGGGTGGCGAGCCCGGTCGCGTCGACGGTCGGTCCGTCGCCGGCAGTCAGCTGCACCGCCCAGGGTGCCAGTCGGTGCACCAGTACGGCGAGCCGCTGGGCCTCGAAGAGATCGTCGGGAGTGCCGCCCCACAGTACGACCGTGTCCGCGTACTCGATCTGGCGGACGATCACGTCGGCGAGTGAGCGGTGGTCGTCGGGCGCGGCGGCGATGCCCAGCTGGGCCAGGTCGTCCGTGCTGGCCAGGCCGTCGAGCAGGTGTTCGGCGGCGACGACGGTCACGTACGAGTCGAACCGGACCAGATCGGCGATGGGCGCCCCGCCGACCTGGCAGTGCGCGCAGGCAGCGGCGACCGACTCCGGCTCGACCACCTCGGGCAGGACCAGCACGATGTCGCGGGCCGGCTGGCCGGCGGCGAGTCGGGCCAGGGTGGTCAGGATGTCTTCGCGCAGGGTGCAGGAGACGCAGCCGTGGGCTAGTTCGACGTGGGCGTCCTCGACGATGCCGGCCCCGGTGCGGACCACCCGGTGCACGATGCCGTCGCGGACCGAGCTGAGGTCGTGGCGGACGACGTACAGGGTCGGATCGGCGGCGAGCAGGGTCCGGGCGACGGCCATGGTCGCGGCGGGCCAGAAGCCCGAGAGAACGGTGACCGCCGGGCGGGTGTCGGCGGGTGGCCGGGCGGTGCGGCCGGCCGGAGCAAGCGGTGACGGCATTCACGTTCCCCTCGACTTAGTTGAAAACGGTTGTCATTATAGTGGCATGGATGCCGCCGTACGACATCGCCTCATCGGGCTGCTGGAGCAGTTGCTCAGCGAGCCGACGCCGACTGGTCGGGATGTGTCCGTAGCGGCCGCCGTGCCAGCCGCCGACCTGGCCGACCCCGCCGCGTTGCGGATCTATCCGGAGTCCAGGATCGTCCTGCTGGGGCTGGTGGAGATCGCGTTGACCCGTCGCGAGTTCGACCTGCTCTACTTCCTGGCCAGCCATCCGCGTCAGGTGTTCACCCGCGCGCAGCTACTCGACCGGGTGTGGGGGCACCACCGCAGCGGCCCGCGCAGCGTCGACGTACACGTCCGCCGGTTGCGCGGCAAGCTCGGCGACGACCTGCCGGTGGTGCGCACCATCCACGGCGTGGGCTACCGCCTCGACGGCGCTGTCCCGGTCGTGGTGTTACGCTCGACTGAAAACGACATTCATTCTCAAAGGAGCGGCGAGTATGTCCCGACGATGTGACGTCACCGGGGCCGTGCCCGGCTTCGGCAACTCGGTGTCCCACTCGCACCGCCGGACCCGTCGCCAGTGGCGGCCCAACCTGCAACGACACCGCTACTGGCTGCCCGCCGAGCGCCGTTGGGCCACCCTGAGCCTCACCGCCAAAGTCATGCGTACAATCGACCGGCGCGGGATCGAGGCGGGCGAGGCGGACCTGCGGGCCAAGGGCGTGCGACTCTGATGGCGCGGCAGACCGATGCGCGACCGGTGATCAAACTGCGCACTACCGAGGGCACCGGCTACACCTTCGTCACCCGCAAGAACCGGCGCAACGACCCCGACCGGCTGGTGTTGCGCAAGTACGACCCGGTACTGCGCAGGCACGTCCTGTTTCGCGAGGAACGCTGACCTGTTCCGGCCGCCGGTCAGACGGTGCACCACCGCGAGGAACGCTGACCCCGGGGCCGCGAAAGTCGGCCGACCCCAGGCCCGGGGATTTGACGGATCGCTGGATGTCGGGCACGGTGGGTTGCAGACGGCCGTGCCAGACCCCAGTCCCTGGAGCCCTCGCAGCACGCCATTGACCGCCCGCAGCGCATGCCCGCCGTGCCGTCAACCCAATTCCTGATCATGCCGTGCACCTGTCGTGCGGTGTCTCGGCCGGAAACGTGTTTCCGGCGATCACGCCAACCCGACCAAGGAGTTGCCATGCTGACCGTGACCGACAACGCCGTTTACGTGATCCGCGAAATCGCAGCCCAGCAGCAGTCACCGGAGAACGCCGGCCTGCGGATCGCCGCCGACGCGGCGGCCGGATCGCTCACCCTGACGCTTGCCGACGAGCCGACCGACGGTGACCAGGTGCTGGACTCATCCGGTGCCCGGGTCTTCCTGGACCCGGAGGCGGCCGACATGCTGCAGGACAAGTCACTCGACGCCGCAGTCGACGACGACGGTGGTGTGCGATTCGGAATCGCCGCTCAAGCCGGCTGAGCAAGCCGACCGACACGGTCGATCGGCCACCCGGGCAGGTCCCTTGTAAACACGCCAGCAGCCTGTGCGGCGGCATCCGCAAGGAGCGATAGATTCCGCCGGCGGCAGCACACGGGCCGGGTGTCGCGCGCCGGGCTGGCCGCTGACCCAGCTCCCCGAGTCGATCCCCAGCACGGCTGGCGGGCCTCGCCTGACGGTTGGAACTTCCACAAGTGACCTTGGAATCCGATGATCGTCGCGGTTATGCTGCACGGCGTCCTGCCCACCTGCTCCGTGAGGAATTCGCCATGGCTGAGGAATACCCGGGTGGGCCGCGTCCGGCACCCAAGCTGGACACCACAGTGCCGCAGACCGCCCGGATCTGGAACTACCTGCTCGGCGGCAAGGACAACTATGCCGTCGACCGCGAGGTCGGCGACCAGATCGAGGCCGCTGTCCCGGAGATCGTGCAGAACGCCCGGCTGTCCCGTGACTTCCTGGTCCGGTCGGTGCGTTACCTGACCGGGCAGGCCGGCATCCGGCAGTTCCTCGACATCGGCACCGGCCTGCCGACCGCCGACAACACCCACGAGGTCGCCCAGGCGGTGGCACCCGAAACCAGGATCGTCTACGTCGACAACGATCCACTGGTCCTGGCGCACGCCCGGGCGCTGCTGACCAGCACCCCCGAAGGGGCCACCGACTACGTCGACGCCGACCTGCGCGATCCCGAGCCGATCCTGCGGGACGCGGCCCGTACGCTCGACTTCAGCCAGCCGGTCGGGCTGATGCTGATGGGAACTCTCGGGCACATCGGCGACGACGACGAAGCCTGCGCGATCGTCCGCACGCTGCTCGACGCGCTGCCCTCCGGCAGCTACCTGGCGCTCTACGACGGCTCGGACACCAGCCCCGCCGTGGTCGAGGCAGCCCGGATCTGGAACCTGTCCGCCAACCCGAAGTACCACCTGCGCAGTCCGCAGCGGATGGGCCGGTTCTTCGACGGACTGACCATGGTGGAGCCCGGCGTTGTGTCGGTCACCCGGTGGCGCCCGGACCCCGGGCAGGCGAACCTGCCGGAGATCGACCAGTTCTGCGGCGTCGGACGCAAGGCGTAGGCCGCGGTGAGTGCGGTCGGGCAGTACGAGTACGCCGCCGGTGGCCCCACGGTCCGCCGGATGCAACTCGGGGCCCGGCTGCGCCGGCTGCGGGAAGCCAAGGGGATCAGCCGGGAGGACGCCGGCTGGGCGATCCGGGCCTCCGAGTCGAAGATCAGCCGAATGGAGCTGGGCCGGGTCGGGTTCAAGGACCGTGACGTTGACGACCTGCTCACCCTCTACAGCGTGACCGACCTGACCGAGCGGGCGATGCTCGCGACGCTGGCCCGGGAGGCCAACCAGCCGGGCTGGTGGCATCGGTACGGCGATCTGCTGCCTACCTGGTTCCAGTACTACCTGGACCTGGAGTCGGCGGCCAGCCTGATCCGGGCGTACGAAATCCAGTTCGTGCCGGGCCTGCTGCAGACCGAGGAGTACGCCCGGGCGGTGATCGGCATCGGCTTCGGCGGGTCCGGGAACCACGAGGTGGAGCGTCGGGTCGAGCTGCGGATGGCCCGCAAGCAGGTGTTGGACCGGCCGGACGCGCCCCGGGTGTGGGCGGTGATCGACGAGGCGGTGCTCTGCCGGCCGATCGGCGGGGCGCAGGTGCTGCGCGGCCAGATCGAGGCGCTCGCCGAGATCAGCGAGCTACCCAGCGTACGGCTGCAGGTGGTGCCGTTTCGTAGCGGTGGCCACGCCGCGGCCGGCGGTGCGTTCAGCATCCTTCGTTTCCCGGACCAGGAACTGCCCGACGTGGTCTACCTGGAGCATCTGACCAGTGCTTTCTACCTGGACAAGCGGGAGGACGTCGACCGGTACGCGGCGGCCGTGGGCCGGCTGTTCATCGAGGCCGACCCGCCGGACCGCACCCGCGACGTCCTGCATCGTGCCCTGCGTGACCTGTGACCGAGCCCGTGCATCACCTGTGACCGGCTATTCGGCGGTGACGCCCGGAATGACCAGCACCGCTCCCCGGTGGAGCACCAGCGGCTCGCGGGTGCCCCGCCGGCGATGGCAGTCCGCCGGCGTCGGCCAGGTCGATCAGCTCGGCCCGATCAGCTCGGCCCGATGGATTCGGCCACACGAGCACCGGTCGGTGGATCGGCTGCGGCGCGGTGCCGGTGATCAGCTCTTCCACCGGTCGATCGCCGAGAGGCATGCGAGCATTGTGCCGGTCGTACCCGCCGACCGGGCCCGCCGTGTCCGGCAACCAGATCTGAGGAGCTGCACGTGGCACGTGCCATCGCGACGAACAACCGCGTCGACCGGGACGGCCTGGTCGACTTTCTGCGTACCCGGCACCGGGCGGTCCTGATGACCACCCGCGCCGACGGTCGTCCGCAGGCCTCTCCGGTGGGCTGCGGCGTCGATGCCGGTGGCCGGCTGCTGATCTCCACCTACCCGGACCGGGCCAAGGCGGTCAACATCCGTCGTGACCCGACCGTGTCGGTTGTGGTGCTCTCCGACGACTGGAACGGGCCGTGGGTGCAGCTCGACGGTGTCGCCGCCGTGATCGACATGCCGGACGCGTTGGACGAACTCGTCGAGTACTACCGGTGCATCTCCGGTGAGCACCCGGACTGGGAGGAGTACCGCGACGCGATGCGTCGGCAGGACAAGTCGCTGATCCGGATGGTGATCGACAAGTGGGGGCCGATTGCCACCGGCGGCTTCCCGGCCCGCCTCGCCGACAGCTGACCGGCCCGCCTTCGGCTGGCCGGCCCGCCCTCTCCGGTGGAACGGTTGACCGGCCAGCTCACTCGGACGGCTCCGGGAGGTCGCAGTCGACCTGCGGGTTGACGCCGATGTAGTTCAGCGGGCCGGCGATCACCGTCACGATGGTGGAGCCGGCGTGCGCGCAGTTGGTGTCGTCCTGCTCGAAGTAGCCGCGCTGCACCGCCGCCACCAGCCCGATGACCAGCCAGATGAGCACGATCACTCCGGATATCGAACCGCCGCGCATGGTTGCCTCCTCGAACGTCGGGTCGCCGTACCGGCCCTGCCGCGCGGGTGGCGGCGGCGGGATCCAATCGGCGGATGGCATCCTTGTACCCAGTGGCGCTCGGCCCGTAACGCCCCGGTCAACCGCCGGCCCGGCGCCAGAGCTGCCGCTGTCCGACCTGCGGCCGAGCACCGCCAACCGGGTCCCGTTCAGGAACACGGCACCGGCTGACGGCCTGGCTGCTGTGGTCGGCGAGGCACCGAGGCGCTGCGGTCCCGGCCGGGTCACGCGTCGAGGACCCGGCCGGCGAGGTCACCCCGGTCGAAGGAGACGAACACGTCACCGAGCCGGTCCAGCAGGTAGCGGCGCTCCTCGGCGGTCAGCTCACCGACGAAGTCCTGCACGGTCTCGGCGACGACCGACGCCTGCCGGTCGCCACCACCGGTCAACTTCGCGGCGACCCGCTCGAACGTGTCGTCGAGCAGCGGCTCCAACGTGGCCGGGTGGTGGACGAGCCAGTAGCAGCGGGCGGTCGCCGGGTCGGTGAGCACCTTGTCCCGCAGATAGCCCACCTGTTCCTGCTCCAGTTGGTGGCGCAGGCGCTGCATCCGAAGGTCACGGGTGAGCTTGTCCACCATGATCGTGTCCTGTTCGGCCTCGCGGTCGACGGTCAGGCCGACCGTGCAGCCGAGCAGCATCAGTTGTGACGTGGTCAGGTTGAGCTGCGGCAGCCGGGTGTTCAGCTCGGCCTCCAGCATCGTCTTCTCGGTGACCTTGTGTTTGGCGGCGATCTTGCGGGCGGCGTCGAGCAGGCACCAGCGCACCGTCGCGGCCGCGCGCTCCACCGGGCGTACCGGCTGCCACACCGTGGTGAAGGTGGCGACGAACTCGGTGCCGGGCAACGCGGCGGGCAGCCGGTCGGTGAACGCGTCCTGGGCGACACCCGGTCGCGGCGTGGGAACGTCGGTACGGAACAGGTCGAAGAATCCGGGCATCACGGCTCCTGGGAGGGACGGGAGTTGCGGCGGGCTGTCATCGGGTCCGCACGGTGCAGCTGGTGGATGAGGTGCCGGCGCAACGCCGCCCGCCGGGCCGCGTCGTGGCGGTGGAACGCGTCGGATCCGCCGACCGCGTCGCCGACCGTCGCGTCGCCGACCGTCGCGTCGCCGACCGTCGCGTCGCCGACCGTCGCGGCGCCGGTCGATTCGCCGGCGGTCGGCCACTGCGCCAGCAGGGCGCGCAGTCGGGCGACCCGGCGGGCGGCGGCAGGACCGGCGGTGACGGTCCGGCCGAGCACGTGGGTCAGTGTCCCGACCAGCTCGGGATCGGCCGCCGCGTCGTCGAACCAGCGGAACAACATGGCCGGTACGCCGACCGGCAGCTGCCGGTGGTCCAACGCCCGCCCCAGCGCGACACCGATGTCGTCCTGGGTCGCGGCGGCGGCCCCGATCACCTCGGTCAGGATCTGGTCCGGCCGGCGGTCCGCCTCAGCATCCGGCCAACGGCCCGGGTCACCGTCAGCGTCTCGGCCAGCGTCCGCCCAGCGGGCCGGGTCGCCGTCCGGCTGGGCGTTCGCCTCAGCGTTCGGCCGGTCGTTCGGCTGGCCGAGGGTGTCGAGGGCGACGGCGGCGAGCGCCACGCCGCGCGGCTGGTCACCGGCCAACCAGGCGGCCAGCCGGAGCAGGACCGGTTGGCGCAGCGCCGGCCGCGACCACAGTGACCGCAGCGCGGCCAGCACCGCCTCGTCGACCTCGGCGATGCCGTGTCGGGCCAGGCGCCCGAGCCGGGTCATCGCCTGCTCGATGTAGAAGTCGGCGAGCTGACCACCGCAGACCTCGGCCACGGTGACCAGGACCTTCGGCTGGTTACGGACCTGCGACCAGCGGTAGAGCCGCTGACGCACGGCGGCACCGATCTCCGGACTGAGCGCGGCGATCCCCAGCACGTGCACCAACGCGCCGCGCAGGTCCACCCGGCGACTCCAGACCGGCGCGACCTGGCCGAGGATCTCCGGGGTACGCCGCCGCAGGGCGGTGCCGAGCACCAGCTCGGCGGTGCGGGCGGCGAGTCGACGGTCGACCGCGCCACGCCCCGCTCTGCTGCGCAGCGGCAGGTCGCACACCCACCACCACAGCTCCCGGGCGAAGGCGTCGGCCCGGTCGGTGAGGACGAAGTCGAGGACCGCCTCGGCGTACCGGGCCCGCCGGAAGCGCACCGCACCGCTGACGTCCAGGTAGGCGTCGACGTCGGTGACGAGGGCACGGACGCCGGCGTGGCGCAGCCCGACCGGGTCTCCGACAGCGGTCAACCGCAGATCCAGGGCTTCGGCCGCGCCCAGCACCCGCCCTGCCTGACTGCCTTCCAGCGCCGCGGCGGCGACCAGGAACGTCCGTTGGCGCGCCTCGGGGTGCAGATGGAACCAGGTGGTCAGCTCGGCCTCCCAGTTGTGGTACGCCGAGACCAGTGCGCTGACGATCTCCTTGCCGATCGGAGAGTCGGCGGTGATCGCGACCTGGTGGCCCGTCAGCGCGCCGCCCATCGCCAGCACGTCGGTGCAGAGCTGGGCCAGCCGTACCGCCTCCGCCGGAGGCGCGTCGACGAGCAGTTCGGCGACCTGGGGCTGGGTGACCAGCCAGCCGAGTTCCACGCCGGGACACAGCCGGCGCAGTCGGCGGTCGAAGACCTGACCGGCCGGCGGCGTCCCGACCCGCACCACCGGCCCGTCGCGTACGGCGCCGAGCTGGGTCCAGGCCGCCTCGGTGGCGACGATCGCGATGCTGGAGCCGCGCCGGGCCAGACTGTCGCAGTACGCGCCCAGGTCGCGGGCGAAGCCGTACTGGATGTGTTGTGGCTGTTCGGGCAGTTCGAGCAGGTAGGCGAAGCCCGGCGCGACCGGGAGCTCGGCGACGGTCAGCTGTTCCTGGCGGCCCGGATCGAAGGTCGGTCGGATCTCGCGCAGTCGCTGGCCGGTGGCGTGCAGCAGACGCAGGGCCGCCGTGTACCGGCCGGTCTCCGACGCGCCGACCAGGATTACCCCGCCGTGGCGGCGCATCAGGCTGAGCACCGCGTCGCTGTCCAACGGGGTTCCGGTCACGCCGTGGTATCCGGGGTCGACGAACCCGTCGAGCCGGTCCTGTACGTAGTCGTCGCTCAGTTCGTGATAGTCGCGGACCCGCTGCACGTACTGGTGCAGCCCGCCGTAGACGGTGTGGGCGACCTGCCCGTCGTTGTGGGCGACCGCGACGGCCGGTCCCGGCCCGTCATCGGGGCCGCCGGTCGGGTCGTCGTCGAACTCGCCGTACCCGTTCAGGTCGTCGAGATCGACGGCATCGGGGCGGTCGGTGTCGTGTTCCTCGGCGACCGGGGCGGGTCCGTCGGCACCGTCCGCGAGATCGGTGACGATCATCCGTGGCGTCCACCCCGGGACTGCCACATCCCTCCGTTGACCTGGTTCGCGGCCTGCCCGGCGTTGTGTCGGATTCGCAGCTCACCGGCCTGGCCGGCCGGCCGGTCACCGGCGTTGCCGGACGGTGCGTGCGTCGCGGCCGGATCGGCGGCTCCCGGGGCGGCCCCGGCCGGGGGTTCCTGGTCAGGCCGGGGGGCGAACCGTGGGACCGCCAGTAGGCTGCCGGACGGCTCGGGCACGTACAGCCAGGCCCGCTGGCTGAACGCCTTGCCCGGTACCGTCGCCGCGACCTCGATGAAGTGGTCCGGGTGTCGACTGGTGTATCCGTCCCGGACGACGTCGCAGAAGACCCGGTCGGACAGGATCGCCGCGACGTGGGTGACTGACGGCTTGGCGGACGCCAGCATGATTCGGACGGCGTCGGAGTCGAGTAGCCGATGGGTCTCGTTGCGCGCGGTGCCGTTGCCCGCGTGCTGCGGCCGGTCCGGGTCACCCGGCAGCGGTCCGACGTGCAGGCTGGCCCGCAGCCGGATTGCCGGCTGGCCGCGCACGATGGCGGAGTTGTGTTCGGCCAGCACCCGCTGCAGTACGGCGAGGAACGGGTGGACCAAGGTGGGCAACAGCCGAGTTGGCACACCGATCGCGAAACCGTCGCCGCTGTCGCCGTAGAACGGGGGTGCCTGCCAGGCGTCGTCGATCCCGCTTTCGTCGAACGCGAACCTGACCAGTTGCGGAATCAGTCGGCTGATTTCCTGGTGGGTGCTCCCGGGCTCGGCGGTGAAGCCTTTGGCGTCGACGGCGAGGATGCCCGTGTACGGCGGCAGCTCTCTGGTAACGGTGAATGGTGGGGGAGTGGCGACCACCGGTTCTCCTGTCGGCTCGAGAATGTCGGCCTCGCATACTGCCCTTGGTCACCACCGGTTTTCTGCCCCGTAGTGGGCACAATGGCCGTTCGCCACCAAAGTGTGTTGTCCATGATCGATCGACGCGCCGATCCGGGTGGCCGTCGTGCGACGAACGGTCGCGTGTCGGTTACCGATCGGGTAATCCGATGTATGCGATCTTGGCGAGCCGGGGGAGGCTCAGTAGTTCGAACCGGCGTGGCGCGGTCGCGATCAGCCCGTGGTCACGCAGGCGGGTCAGGGCCGTGACGACGGCGTTGCGCGACGCGCCGATCAGTTGTGCCAGCCCGTCCTGGGACAGACCGAGGTCGAGCAGCGCCCGGTCCGGTCCGTCCGGCTCGGCCTTGGCCCAATGCTGCGTAGCTTAAGTTGATCTTGGGGTGTGGCCTGCGGTTGTGTGGCTGCTGTCGGGTGGTTCG
>NZ_JBHMIM010000100.1:0-11453 GCF_048060115.1 Micromonospora sp. LOL_023 | reverse complement strand
GTTCGAGAACCTTCAAATCGCGGCGTGAAAGAACCGGCCGAACCACTGTCCGGAAAACGCGAGGCCCCTCACAACACGGGTGCCCCCGAGATCTGGACTGAGGGCGAGGAGGTCGCCGTCCAGCCAGTAGGTCAAGCTCCGTACGCGGGTGCCGGCCTGCCGTCCCCAGGCGATGCGCCGGGTGCGGAGCGTGTGCCGGATCCCGGCTCGGGCCAACAGTCGCGGTGTACCGGCGCCGGCTGCCAGGACCAGCATGCGTGCCCGTGGGGCGGCACGGGGTGCGTTCTGTGCGATGGAGACGAGGCAACTGGCCGGATCTCGACGTAGGGTGACCTCCCGTCGCAGTACCGGCGGTACGCCTGCGGTGTGAGCCAACGCGACGAGGCTGGTGTGCAGTGCGGGCAGGTTCACGCTGTAATCCGGGATGCGGAAGGCGGCGGCCGGTGGGGGAAGAGAGCCGCTGGCCACGGGAGCCGCTTCCGAGGCGGTGATGCCGATCCGGTTCCAGGCCTTCAGATACCGGTCGACGGCGTCGGCCGAGTGGAACAGTGCCAGTCCGGTGGCGGCTCCGATCCGTACGGGCCGGGTCAGGTCGTACCAGCGGCTCCGCTCCCGCCAGCAGGCCTCGCTGAGCGAGGGCAGCACCGGGGCGTAGACGGCACCCGAATGTAACTGTCCGAAGTTGGCGAGCGACGCCCCAGCCTGCCCGTCGCCGACGCACCGCACCCGCAGACCACGACGTGCCGCCGTCACGGCGATGGCCAGACCGCAGAGTCCCGATCCGACGATGAGAGCGTCAAGGGTGTCATCTGACACGCGCCGCCTCGTTCCCCTTTGATGCAGTTGCCTCGGACCGTTCATCGATGACGGCGATGCGATGGCGGTCGGCGAATCGGCGTACCAGCTCACGCGGTGCGACATGGTGGTCGACGCGGAGTCGGATGCGTCGGGGCCAGAGGCGCAGCCGGCCGCGGGCCGCAGCCCGGTGGGCCTGCATCGAGTCGCGGTCCAGCAGAAGGCTGCGCAGATGGGCCAGGATCGTCGAGCCAGCGACGGAGATGAGGCTGGCTTCGGCATTGATCGCTGGGTCTGGGACGACCGGCACCAGCATGGCGAGGTCAGGTCGGACCGGTGTCGTCGCCGCTGCTGCGACGATCTTTTGGGCTGCCTGGTCGAAGGGCCAGACCGGTGGAGGCGTCGGTTCGTCCACCGGCTGTGGCGTCAGTTGTGGTAGCAGCAACGCCATGCCGGGGATGCCGGATCGGGCGTATCTGACGACCTGTCGGCGTTTCGCGAGCCCGTACGGCGTCTGGTACAGACCAGGTGCCAGCACCGCCGTCGTGCTCGCGGCGATCAGCGTGATCTCCCGACCGCTGGCGAGAAGTTGATCGCGCAGGTGCAACACGGTTTCGGTCGCGCCGTGCACGCTGCGTCGCATCGACTGCACCCCGCTGCGGTCGAGAACGCTGTCTACGACGCAGACCCGACCACGAGAGGCGGCAAGGATGGCCGTCGTGACGGCAACGCGGGCGCGGTGCTCGGCAACCGTCAGATCCGCGATGATCCAATGCGCGTCGGCGGATGCCTGGTCCGCTGGGCGGCTTCGCGCGTCGGCGGATGCCTGGTCCGCTGGGCGGCTTCGCGCGACGGCGACGACGGTGAAACCGGCTGCGACGGCCAGCGGCGCAATGGCACGACCAAGGCGTCCGGACGCACCGAGCAGGACGAGGAGTGGGCTCATCGAGTGCACCACTGCCAGGTCTCGGCGAACTGGGTGAAGGAGCGGCAGTACTCTCGGCGTGCCTGGCGCCAGGGGCCTGGCCGGAGAAGCCGATCGGCGAACGCCTCACGGGCGCGGGTGATGTCCGTAGCGTCCCAGCCGCTGCTCAGCTCGATGGCCGACAGCAGCGGTGCCTGGCTGGCCTCGTCGTCGCGCATCACCCGGTCGGTGATCTCGGCCGGAGTCATGTTCAGATGGATGCTCGACGCCGGGATGCTCTTCGACATCTTCGGGTAGCCGGCCAGTCCTTCAAGGACCCGGAAGTACAGGGCGCCGATCCGGCCCTGCCAACCGAGACTCAAATCGCCGGCGCCGGCCTGCCGGCGCAGCACCAGCCGGGCCAGGTCGGTGAAGTAGGACTCCTCCACGCCGGAGACCATGAGGACGTCACCTGCGCCGCCCTCGAAAGGGCCGAGAATGTCGGCGACCGTGTACAGCGAGTCGACGACCACTCCAGTCTCACTGCCGAGCAGCCCGTGGTCGGCGTACAGCTCCAACAGGCTTTCCCGGTGTTCCTGGAAGTCGGCCCGAGAGAGGTAGCGGGCCACCCGCCCGGCGCGGACCAGGTTGGCGTGGTCGAGGTGAGACCGCAGTTCGGCCGCGTCCGGATTCAGGCCGATCGCGACGAGGAACGCGAACATCTGATCCCTGACCTGGACCAGCGTCTGCCATGGCACGTTGCGGGAGTTCCATGCGCCGAGGTCCGAGATGACGACTGTCATCGGCGCGCCGAGTCGGCGTTGCAGCTCGATGATGCCGAGCATGACCGACAGGGTGCCGGCGGTCGGTGCGTTCGTGGGGCCGAAGCCGGTCACGACAGACATCGACTGGCGCTTGTATGGGTCCAGGACCGTGAGCGCGTTGTCGGCGTGGGCGAATCGGGCTGCGGTTGGTCCGAGTTGTTCGGCCAAGACCTCGGCCGATCGCGAATCTATTGACGCTGGTGGCATGTCTGGTTTCCTACCTGAGATCGGTGAGCATGGTCAGCAGCCGCATGGCGTTGCCGGAGCGGCGAGCGTGACGAACCCGGGCGCTCGCTTCGTCGATGTCGACTCCGCTCGCTCCCACGACGAGCGCGGCGTTCAGCTCGACCAGCATGGTCGCGGCCGTGTCGTCTCCAGGGGCGAGCGCAGCGGTGACGAGCGCGGCGTTCCCGGCGTGTGTGGGTTGGTGCGCGACGGCCTGACGCCATGAGGACGTCGGCTCAGCGCCCTGGTGGATGCCGCAGGTGATGAGCCCGTCGGTGAGACGGGCCAGCCGCGCCTGACCGACGCCGGCGTACTCGTCGACGGTCTCGCCGGGGGACAGCTCCGTGCAGGTGACGACGCCGAGGGCGAGCTCTGGCCTGATCCTCTGTAGCGCTGCGGCCGCGAGCGTGACGTCGCGGTGCGCCAGGCCGAGTAGGTAGCTGCTCGCGCGGACGCAGAGAGCGGCGACTGGCATGAAGAAACTTGCCGGATTCAGGGTGTCGAAGACGTCGTCGTACCGATCTGCGTAGCGCGGGCAAAAGACCGGGTAGCCGACGAAAGCGATGCCGTAACGCTCCAGCACTTCAGGAATGTCCGTTGGCTGGCCGACCGGTCTTATGCCGAGGAGATCCAGGACGTCGGCGGCTCCGGAGACTGCGGATACCGATCGCGAGATTCCCTTGACGACGCGGGTCCCGGCAGCGGCGGCGAGGATCCCGGCCGCAGTGCTGACGTTGAAGGTCTTGTACTGCTCCTTTCCGCTGCCGGCAACGACGACAGTGCCCTCGGGCACGTCGACCGGCCGGCTGGCGTAGTTGGCGAGCGCTGGGTCGAACTGCGTGATCACCGTCCACCACTCGGACAGCTCCGCCGGGCCGAGGCGGTCGGCGCGGAGCAGGTCGGCGCACCACCGCCGCCATTGCACGTTCGCCGATGGTGATTCGTCCCGAAGAAACGCGTGCAGCTGATCGGCGGACCATCTGTCAGACGGCGCGGCAAGAGACGGGGCGCTCATTTGGTCCACCACGAGCGCGTCGAGCCAGCCGTGCGGGCACCGGACAGCTCAGGACGAGACGCTCCAGGCGTACGCCGAGGCAGGTGTGCAGACAGGCTGAACACCCACGCCGCCCGTTCGTGCGCCGCGCACGGTCCGAGCGTTCCGCAGGCCAGACACCTCCCATCGGCGCACGACACCACATGCTGCGTCAGGACGGCCTGCGCCTCCTCCAGCTGCCCGCCGCCGAGATACGTCGCCACGCTTCCTCCAAGGTCATTTGTTCAATGGGTGGTGTGGCGGGCACGTCGTGCGCGTCGCTTCCATCGACGTCGCCTGCCGTCGCCATCACCGGGAAACAACGGCTCGCCGTTCGCATCCCTCGATGAACAGGTTGGTCGCGCCGATAGATCAGCTGAAGTGGTTTTCCGTCAGCCGGTGTCAGCCGACACCGGGCACCCACGGCGCGCGGGGGCCAGCGAAACGGCGATAGGGTGCGGTACATGGGAGTCGGTGCTCGGCGGGCAAGTGAGTGGACGATCCACGACGAGCGGGTCATCGACGACACGAGGCGTGCCGTGCTGAGCGTCGCCGACGTCGAACTACCCGACGGCGTCCGGTTCGAGCAGTACGTACTCAGGGTGCCGTCCGCCGCGATGGTGATCGTCCTGGACGAGGCCGACCGCGTGCTGATGATGTGGCGGCACCGGTTCATCATCGACCGGTGGGTCTGGGAACTGCCGGGTGGCTACCTTGACCATGACGAGGACCCAGCCGTCTGCGCGGCGCGGGAGGTCGAGGAGGAGACCGGCTGGCGGCCCAGGACCATGGAACCGCTGCTGGGCTTCCAGCCCATGGTCGGCACCATCGACCAGCAGAACATCATCTATCTGTCCCGAGGTGCCGACCCCACGGGCACCGTGCCTGACATCAACGAGACCGCGCGAATCGGCTGGGTCCCGCTGGCCGAAGTAGAGCAACGAATCCAGGCCGGGGAGATCGTCGGTGCGGGGTCTGTCGCCGGTCTGCTCGCCGTGCTGCTGGCCAAAGCGACAGGGCGAATTTAGGCGGCTTGGAGTAGCGGCCGTACGCGCTCGGAAAACTCCTGCACCGTCGGCAGCCCGGCGTACGGCGTGAGGCGGTCCGCGAGAGTGGCGAGGTAGGCGCGCGCCCGTTCGGAGCTCAGACTCTCAGCGGCTTGTGCTGCCTGCACCCCCACCGCGCCGGCTTGCTCCGGCTCACCGGACTGCACGTGGGCAAGCGCCAACAATGCCAGGTTGAACTGCTTGCCGCGGGCATAGGCGCTGCCGTCCATCTCCAACGACCGCACCGCGAACCGGGCCGCGAGCTTGCCTTGGCCGAGCGCGGCGAAGCAGTGGCCGAACTTGGCCGAGAGATACGCTTCGTCGAAGTAGCCGATCCACTGTGGGTTGCTCGTGTTCTCCGCGCGGTCGAAGGCGCGTTCAGCGCGGTCGAGCGCTGCCGTACACGCCGCCTCGTCACCGCCCACGGCGTGGCCCTGCGCCTCCAGCACTGCGGATTCCGCCTGGATCGCAGCTATCCCGGACTCGGCCGCCGTGCGGCCTGCGGCACGCGCCAGGTCGACCGCCTCTGCCGGCGCACCCAGGTAGGCCGCCTGGTGACTCATCGCCGCCAGGATCTCCGCGCCCAGCGGGCGATCGCCTGCGGCTGTGGCGAGCCGTAGCGCCTGGACCATGTACCGCTGCGCCAAGCCGTTCAGCCCAGCATCGTACGAGGCCCAGCCCGCGAGCTGGGTGGCCTCGGCAGCCGCCGAGTACAGCGCGATACCGGTACGGGCGTCGTACCGACCCCGCAGGAGCGGAGCCACCTCGGTATCAAGGAACCGGACCAACCCGTCACGGACGTGGCCGCCGCCATAGCGGTTGTCGAGCGACCGGTAGACGCCGGAGATATGCCGAATCGTCTCGACGTGAGGTTCACCAACGAGGCTGTCACCGTGGCCGACGGGCTCCTCTTCGAGTCGAGCGGTCAGCCAGCGGAGCGCCGGCGTCAGGAACGCCGCCGCGTTGAATCCCGCACCCACCAGGAGATCTCGCCGTTGCATATCTCCCCGCCACAGCTCTGCCGCGACCTCCGCGCCGTGTCGCCAGTCCTGCGGAAAGTCTAATCCGACCGCCACGTCGGGGCCCGGCTCAGCGGGACCCGCGACCAGTTCGCCGCTGTCAGCCGACACCGCGCTCACCAGGGCGGACAACTCGCCGTTGGCGCCGAGCGCCGTGTCGAGCAACGCCACCACGGACGCGCTGGGCCGCTTGCCGCCGGCCTCGAGATCCCAGAGGTATCCGTGTGAGCAGTGGACCAGATGCCCGAGCCGGCGGAGCGACAGGCCTCGCTCCTCGCGTAGCGACCTCAAGCGCGACCCGAAGGCCGGATCGACGACAACGAGCTGTCGCGGCATGGCACGCTCTCCTCAAAATGAGGTCACGATTGGCCGATTGGTCCTGCCGGAGCGAAGACGTGGCTTGACAGTACTCCTTGGATCGCAATCGTAGGACCACGAGACCGACCGGCTATCACAGTGGGCAATCTGGACTCACGGCGATCTCGCTCGGTGCGGATGTTGCTATAGGAGTTGACCGAGGTGGCCCGGCGTCGGTGTGGGCCGGGTGAACGTCGCTGACGGATCGACGTTTCACATCGTGAGACCAGAGATCGTGCGTGCCAAGATCTTTTCGCCTTTTTAGGCGGCATCTCCGTCCTGGGTCGGGGCAGTTCGGTTCGCCTGGTCCGGGGGAGTCCTGCTGGGTCCGGAAGGGCCGTGATCTAGGGCTGGCGATGGTGGTTGACAGGGTGCTGCTGGTGGGGCGTACTGGGATGCGTGCGACCGTTCGATGGTCTGCCTGCAGGGTTCGATCGGCTGGTCTGGTGGCGCTCCTTCGCGGGGCGTCATCGATCGTCGGCCCCTTGGGTGTGGGTAGGCCGTCGATGGTCATGAGTGACAGGGGGACCGTCATGAAGGATCTTCTCCCGGCTGGGTGAGCCGGTGGGTGGCCAGCGCTGTTGGTAGCTGACCGCGTCGGCCTTGCCCTGTCTCTGAACCGTGCTCGACCAGTCCCTGCCAAAACCGGCGGCGTGTCGGTTCGGCTACGTCGTCGCGTATGTCTTCCTGCACGTCTGCGTTGCCGCATGGTTGTCCCTGCTTCGGGACGGCTCGATCCTTGACATGTCCACAGTGGTGTTTGTGCTGCCTTGCCCTCGGCTTGGGGGCGTTGCGCTGCTACCGCTGCCTGTCGGGTGTCGCTTGCCGCCCGGCGGGCGCGGTCTGCGGCTTTCATCCATCCGATGCCGGCTCCGCTGGTGTCGGTGTCGTCTTCGACAAGGAGTTTCTGTTGTTGTTCCCCATGTTTTCGACCGCTGCCGTGGCTGGTGGCGGTGACAGTTTCCGGCTTGACCCCCGTTCGGGGGTCGGGCTTGCCGTCCGGGTTGGGGTCGGTCTTCGACCGGTCCCCCGGACGGACCCCTGGTGTGGTCTCACACCGCAGGTCGGGCGGTCTGTCAGCGAGGGCTGGTTGTCCTGCGACAGACCTGTGCTGGTCTCGGGTCTCTCCCCCTGGGGGGCTCGTATGCGTATCGGAGAGGAGGTGATGGTGGATGGATGATCCGGTCCTGCGGGTGCAGTCGCAGTTGACTGCCCGGGATCGGGTGTTGCTGGGCTGGCTCTACGACCACGGGGTGCTGACCTCGTTCCAGATCGCGTACGCCCTGTTCCCGTCGCTGGATTTCTGTCAGCGCCGGTTGCTGACGTTGTACCGGTTGCGGTTGGTGGGGCGGTTCCGGCCGCAGCGCGCCGACGGCGGCTCGTATCCGTATCACTACGTCATCGACCAGCTCGGCGCGGAGGTCGTGGCCGCTGGCCGTGATGAGCGGCCACCGCGCCGGGATCATGCCCGGGTGGAGCGGCGCCGGTGGACGTCGAGCCGCACCTTGGAGCACCGGCTCGGCGTGAACGGTTTCTTCACCGACCTCGCCGGCTACGCCCGCACCCACCCTGAGGCCCGTCTGATGCGGTGGTTGTCGGAGGCGGCGTGCCAACGCTCGGGGGCGTTCACCCGGTCGGATGATCCGGGTCTGGTGCGCGCCTTTCAGCCTCGGGTACGCCCGGACGGCTACGGCATGTGGACGGTGCGGGGTGTCGGGGTGCCGTTCTTCGTCGAGTTCGACACCGGTGGTGAGCAGTTGTCGGTGCTGACCCGCAAGCTGGCCGGCTACGAGGAGTTGTTCGGCAGGCTGGGGCGGGTGTGGCCGGTGCTGTTCTGGCTGCACTCCGCCGCCCGGGAACGCAACCTGCGCCTGCTGTTGGCCGAGACGCCGCCGCTGGTGCCGGTCGCCACCGGAGCCCGTGACCACGCCACCACGGCGGGCCTGAGCCCTGCTGGGGCGGTGTGGGCCGTGGCCGGTGACGACGGGCAACGCTGGACGCTCGCCGACCTGGCGGTGTGGGTCGTCGACGACCGTGACCTGGCCGGGGAGGCGGCGGCATGACCGTTGACAGATCGCCGACCGCCGCCCCGACACGATCCGCATCCGGCGGCGCAGCGGGGCGGTCCTCTCGCCGGTCTGTCAGCGCCGCACCGGAGGCGGCTGACAGACCGGTGACAGAACCAGTCAGCCCTGACAGATCGCGAGCAGAGGTATCGTCCCGGGCCGCACCCGGCCGGTCCGCGACCCCCAGCCGGTCCGGTCCGCTCACGGTCCCGGACCGCTGTGCCGGGCCCACCCGACTACCCGCCCGGTCCGTACGGCCGGGTGGACCGGGGGCGGCGGGTGTGGTCTGGTCCGGGGAGGTGGCCTGTCGCGACAGCATCAGGTGACCCGGACGCCAGCTCGGGACGTAGCCGGGTCGAGGGCTACGTCCAGGTCGTGATCATGCTCGCTATCGGCGGGGCGGCTGGAGCGGCCAGCTTCACCCACGTCCGTGACGTCGCCGCCGCGCACGGCCAGCCCGGATGGCTCGCCTGGGCGGACGCGATCGTGCTGGAGTTGATGTCCATCGCCTCCGGACTGGAACTCCGCCGCCGTAAACGGGCCGGTGTGTCGACGGTGTTCCCGGCAACGGTGCTGGCCTGCGCGGTGACGCTGTCGCTCGCCGCGCAGGTCGTGGAGGCCGAGCCCTCACCGATCGGCTGGATCGCCGCGGCCGTGCCCGCGCTCGGCTTCCTCGTCATGGTCAAGATCGCCCTCGGCTACGCCGACACCACACCCCAATCCCTGCCAGCGGACGGGTCGGCCGTCCAGCCGGGGGACCAGTCCACCACCGCCGACCCGGCCCAGACCGGCGGGGACCGCGAAAGCCGGTCCACCCCACCGGTGGACGCGGACCGACCCCTGCGTCCACCGACCGTCCACACCATTAACAGTCACCACGACCAGGACGAGCCGGACCGTCCCGGTCCTGGTGGACCGGTCCACCGACGCCAGCCATCAGTGCGCGGACCGGCCACCCGCCCGACCGACGAGTTGCTCACCGTCGCCAGACGCGCCCACGACCATCTCGCCACCGACGGCCAGCCGCTGACCCGAGCGGCCCTGGCAGCCGCGCTGCGCTCCACCGGACACACCGTGTCCAACACCAGAGCCTCGCAACTGCTGAAGATCCTCAAAGCCGAACAACCCTCGGCGTCGTCGTCTCGTCGCCAGGCCGTCGGGGGACCGGCCAGTGACAGCACACCTCCACCAACCCCGACACCCACCGCCTCTACACCCGCCACCTCGTCCGCATTGCGACAGCTTCCATCGCAGTCAGGAGACCCCACCCCGTGAACCCCAACATCACCTCGACCCGCGACACCCGATCGACCAACCCGAACCCGCCAGCCGGTACGCCGTGGACCGCCGAACTGATCCGCGCGCTCGGCGCCGCCACCACCCTGCCCACCGCCGCAGCCGTACTCGGCATCAGCCGATCCCAGGCCTACCGCCTGGCCGCCGCCGACACCTTCCCCACACCGGTGATCCGGGCCGGCACCCGCATCATCGTCCCCGTCGCCGGACTCCTACGACTCCTCCTGCTCGACACCACTCCCGACGACGGCCGGCGACTTGATCCCGCGCCCGAGCCGAGCGTGGATGCAACGACCCCGCCGCCAGCGGACTACCACCACCATCACCGCTGGCGGCGCCACCCCGAGCATCCAGGAGACGACGAGTGAAGGGATCCACCTTCAAACGCTGCGGCTGCCGCGACACATCGACGGGCCGGCGACTGGGACGCTCCTGCCCCCAGCTTCGCCGGCCCGGCGGCGGCTGGTCCCGCAACCACGGCCACTGGCACTGGCAGATCGAAATCCCCGCCCGCGCCGACGGCACCCGCCGCCCGCTACGCCACGGCCCCTACACCAACCAGACCGACGCCGACGCCGTCCTGGACCGCATCCGGGCCGCGCTCGCCGTCCCCGACCCCACCGACCCCCACACCACCGTCAAGACCGGCGACCTCATCGAAACCGCCGTCAAAACCGGCGCACCCATCCCCACCCCCGACCAGATCCGCCGAGCACTGCACCTCGACATCACCCCCACCGAACTACCAACGATGGAGGCATACCTGACCGACTGGCTCGCCGGGCGCAAGAACATCAAGATAGGCACCCTGCGCTCGTACGAGGGCCACATCCGGCTGTACCTCATCCCGTACCTCGGCCACCTCCGCATCGACCGGCTCCGCCCCGGCCACATCGACGCCATGCACGACGCCATCGACGAACGCAACACCACCATCAACACCCTGCGCGCCAGCCGCGACCCTGCGAAGCGCGACCAGGTCAAGAACCAGCGCATCGTCGGCCCGGCCACACAGCGCCGCATCCACGCCACGCTGAGAAAGGCTCTCAACGACGCGATGCGCCGCCACCGGCTCATCGACTCCAATCCCGCCCTGATGGTTGAACTACCCCAAGCACGGCCACCGAAGCCGACCATCTGGACCGACCAGCGCGTCAAGACCTGGCGCGACACCGGCAAAATCGCCAGCCCGGTCATGATCTGGACCCCCGAACACACCGGACGATTCCTCGACCACACCCACGACGCCGGCGACCGCCTCTACGCCCTCTACCACCTCATCACCTTCACCGGTCTCCGCCGAGGCGAAGCCTGCGGCCTGCACTGGGACGACCTTGACCTCGACGCAGCCACCCTCACCGTCCGGTGGCAACTCGTCCAACACGGCTGGGCCACCGCGATCGACACCCCGAAAACCATCGACAGCGAAGCCGCCGTCGCCCTTGACACCGAAACCGTCACCGTCCTACGCACCCACCGCGCACGGCAACACCGCGAACGCCTTGCCGCCGGCACCACTTGGACCAAGACCGGCCTCGTCTTCACCACCCCGACCGGCGACCGGCTACACCCCGCCGACGTCACCGACCACTTCCACCACCTCGCCACCCAAGCCGGCCTCCCACCCATCCGCCTGCACGACCTTCGCCACGGTGCCGCCACCATGGGCCTCGCCGCCGGCGTCCAGATGAAGGTCATCTCCAACCGGCTCCGCCACTCCAGCCCTAACTTCACCGCCAAGTTCTACGGCGACGTCCTACCCGAGCTTTCCCACGCCGCCGCCGAAGCGACTGCGGCTCTCGTCCCACGACGTCCTGCTAGCCTCGGTCTTGCATTAAGTGTTGATCATGGATGCCTGACGGCTTGTTGATCTTGATTCGTCGGTCGA
>NZ_JBHMIM010000099.1:0-11529 GCF_048060115.1 Micromonospora sp. LOL_023 | reverse complement strand
GACGAGGCGGCCGGCGATCCGCCGGCCGGGTCGGCAGCCGGGCGGCGGGCCGCCGCGACCGGCCCGGGGTGCGCCGGGGCAGGTGGCCCGGCGTTCGCCGGGGCGGCGGGCGGGCTGGTCGGCAGAGCACCGACCGGGTCAGGGCTTCCGGAGGACGGTGGCGGTACCGGTTGCGCGTACACGATGGGTGTCGTCGGCCCGGCGTGCTGCTGGGTGGCCAGGTCGACGTAGCGCGAAGCGACCTCGGCCAGTGGCAGACCCGCCGGCATGGTGTGGTGGCGGGTGAGGGCGGACCGGGCCTGGCCCAGGTCGATCAGGCCGGGTCGGCGGGCCGGCCGGGCCAGCCGGTGGACCAGCGCCGGGTCGAAGGTCGTGTCGTCGTCGTTCATCCCAGGCTCCCGGTCAGCCGACCATGCCGGCCACACCGTGCGCCAGCGCAGCGGCCTGGCCCAGCAGCGGCTTGGTCAGGCCCTCGTGCACCAGCTCCAGCGACTCGAAGCCGACATCGTCGCCGCTCGCGCTGAACGTCGGGCCGGTCCAGCGCACCGGCAACGCGTTGCGGAAGTTCCACCACATCACCGGGATCTGCCGCCGGTCGAGCAGCACGATCGTGCCGCTGCGGCGTTGGATGACGCCCCGGGTGGTGTTGTCGTACCAGCCCCACAGACCGCTGAGTGGGCTCAGCCCCTGCCGCAGCACCAGGTGCGCGGGGGTGGCCGCGCCGGGCAGTTGGTGGACGAAGCCGTTCACTCCGCCCTCCCGGTAGGACTCCATCTCGATCTGGCTTTCCAGGCCGCTGACCTCGTTGAATCCGGCGAGCAGCAGGCCTTCGATCTCCACCGCGAAGTTGAAGGTCTGGAACGGGTCCGGCAGCCGCAGGCCGGTCCAGTTGCCGACGGCGGCAGGTGCCCAGCTGAGCCCGAGCGGAATCCCGGTCGACATCATCTCCGTGCCCCTCCCTGTTCATTGAGTCGCTCGTTGATCCGCGCGACCTCCGCGACCCAACGCTGCCGTTCCCGGTGGTCCAGCTGCATGATCTCGTGATAAGGCCAGTGAAAGTGATAGGCCAGGTACGCTACTTCCTCGTGCAGCCGGTCCGGGGAGTAGCGCGTCATCCCCCCAGGCTGGGCGGCTCCACTTCGAACGATCCGCTGCAGTGTGGGCAGTCGACCTGCAGCCGGGCGTGCCCGTTGAGGTTGATCCGCTGGTAGAAGTCCTGCAGGTAGGCGAGATCGGCGGAGTAGAGGTTCTCGACCACGTTGGTGTTGATGTACTCCAGCCCGCCCAGCCGGGTGATCACCCGGGCCAGCAGGATGATCACCAGGTAGCCCGGGTTCGACCGTACCCGGGGATCCTTGATCGGCTCGATCTCGTCGAGCGCGGTGGCCATCCGCATGGTTCCCTCGCGGTGCACCGTGCCGTCCGGCGCGACCAGGCCGTGCGGCAGGGTGAACGGGAACTCGGTACGGCGGGCCTCGGCGACGCCGGTCAGCTCCACTGGTCGACCTCGATGCGTTCACAGGCGAGGATGAGCTGCTCCACGGCGATCTCGTCGCTGGTCGCGCTGAGGCTGGGCCCGCTCCACGACTTGGGCCAGCAGTCGAACAGGTTCCAGGTAACCTTCGGGTTTCCCTGCTGGTCGAGCAGGGTGATCGACACGTTGTGCCGTTCCACGGTGCCCTTCATCACCTTCTGCCGCCACTCCCACAGCTTGCTGTCGCTGGTGAGGCCACGGCTGAGCGTGATGTCACCGTAGCTGTTCAGCCCGGGAATCTTGCGCGGCGCCAGGTTCCGGTCCGTACCCTCCCGGTACTCGGCCGCGTTCTGGCTGGTCTCCAGCCCGGAAGCCTCCCGGAAACCGGCCCGGGTGATGCCGTCGAGCTCCACCGCGAAGTTGTACCCGAAGTATGGGTCGAGTCTGTCCACAACCGCACCTCACTGTTTGTCCGCACCGACTGTTGTCCGCACCGGTCACGCCACGCCGACCGTCACCCCGCTCGCGCCGTGGATGACGCGAACGGTGATGAACTCGGCCGGCGCGGTCGGTGCCACTCCGATGTGTGTCACTACCACCCCGGCCTCGATGGCCGCGGGTGGATTCGTCTCGTGGTCGCACTTGACGTAGAACGCCTCCGCGGGCGTGCGGCCCTGCAGGGCACCGCGCTGGAACAGCCCGTCGAGGTACGCGGTGAGTTCCCGCATGATCCGCACCCACAGCCGGATGTCGTTGGGCTCGTGGACCAGACCGGTCATGAACTGTTCGATCCACCGGCCGATGGTGCTCACCAGGCGGCGGGCGGTCACGTCCCGCCAGGCCGGGTCGGCGCCGAGGGTACGCGCACCCCAGACCCGTACGCCCCGGCCGGGCAACGCCCGCAGACAGTTGACCCGCTGCCCGTAGAGCGTGCCGACCTCGGCGGCGGTGAGCTGCACCTGCAGGTCGACGACGCCCTCGACCACCGTGTTGGCCGGCGCCTTGCGGACGCCGACCCGCTGGTCGGCGGTGGAGTACACGCCGGCCACGTGCCCGGACGGCGGCAGGTGACGCAGCCGCCCGTCGGCGCCGGACGCGCCCAGCCAGGGGTAGTACAGCGCGCCGAAGGCACCATCGACCCCGGTCAACGCGGCGGACTGCTCGGCGACTGCCGCCGGGTCCACCGCCGGGACGCCGTCGAGCAGCGCGAACCGGTCACCGCGCTGCCGGCAGTGCCGCAGCATCGCCTGCTGTGCCTGCACGACCGGGGCGAGATCCTTGTCGACCGGCCACGGCGCGGCGGCGACGATGTCGGGGACACAGACCAGGTCGACATCGTCCAGGTCGTCCAGCGACGCCAGGCCCTCCTGCACCGCCTCGACGGGCGACAGCGCCCGGGGCAGCCGGACCACTTGACACATCGTCCCGCCGTTGTCGAAGAACCCCCGGACCGCGTCGGCCAGGAAGCCGTCCGGGGCGTCGCCGGAGGTCGCACCGCCGAAGATCGCCTCGAACTGCGGCCACAGGGTCAGCCGCTGCGGAGTGTACGGGCCGGCGGCGGCCCGACCGAGGAAAGCGGGCACCCCGGTGAGCTGGGTCGGTGGCGGCGGCGGGAACACGTCCTGCCGGTGCACACCGGGTGTCAGCTGCTGGGTCACGGTCTGGTCCGGCTGTCCACTACTGGATTCCGCCGGCCCACTGGCTGATCCGGAACACCACGAACTCGGCCGGGCGTACCATCGCCACCCCGATCTCGACCACCAGCTGGCCGGCGTCGCGGACGGCGGCCGGGTTGACGGTCTCGTCGCAGCGTACGTAGAACGCCTGTTCCGGGGTGTTGCCCACCAGCGCGCCAGAGGCCCACACGGTGGTCAGGAAGGCACCGACGTTGCGTCGGATCTTCGACCACAGCTCCGGTGCGTTCGGCTCGAAGACCACCCACTGGGTGCCCTCGTCGATCGACTCGCGCAGGAAGTTGAACAGCCGCCGGGATGAGATGTAGCGCCACTCGGCCTGATCCTTGCCGGCGAGGGTACGGGCACCCCAGATCGTGATGTTGCCGCCGAACTTGCGGATCACATTGATGTCGTCCGGGTTGAGCCCGGCCTGCTGCTGCTTGCTGACCAGCGCCTCGACGCCCAGCGCACCCCGGATCACCTCGTTGGCCGGCGCCTTGTGCACACCGCGTTCGGTGTCCACCCGGGCGTACACCCCGGCGATGTGCCCGCTCGGCGGCTGGTACACCTTGTTGCCGTCGGCGTCGGTGGTACCCACGTCGATCCACGGGTAGTAGATCGCGCCGTAGCTGCTGTCCCGGACGTCGCCCTGGATCGCTTCCTTGGTCAACGTGGTGGTCTGCCGACCGTCGAGGATCGCGAACCGGTCCTGCAGGTACTGGTTCTCGCAGTGGTCGAGCAGCGCGGTCTGCACCGCGTCGCTCACCGCGCCGGGGATCGCGACCAGGGCGATCTCGTCGATCGCGGCGAAGGTCCCCAACGCGTCGATCAGGTCGTCGTCCGACGACGCGGTGTCGGCGGCAGCGGGGGCAGCGGCGGCGGCATCGTCGTCATCGGCAGCGTCGTCATCCGCGAGGGCGGAGGGGGCAGGGGCGGTGGCGGCGGCGACGCGGGTGATCCAGCAGCGGCCGCCACCGTTGTTGAAGAAGCCGTACACGGCGTGGGCGAGGGTGTGGTTGCCGGGCTGGATGTCGCCGAAGAGGTTCTTGAACGTCTCCCAGCCGTCGACCAGCTGGGCCTCGCCGGCCGGCGCCACCACGTGGAAGTCGGCCGGTACGGGTTCGCCTTCCGCCGTCACGCCGGCGCGACCGGGCAGCAGCGGCATCGTGACGTCGTCGGTGACGACGCCGACGAAGCCGGCGGTACTGGTCCCCACACCGGCGATCGGCTTGATCGCCGAGGGGACCTCCTCGACGTACACGCCCGGCGCTAGATACTGCGGCATCTGTGGGTACTCCCCCTCGTCAGGACTCGTGGCCCACGCCCTGGCCGACCCGGACGACCGTCCCGGTCACCTCGGGCCCGACCGGCGTGGATTCGAACACGTCGACGCTGAGCGTGACGCTGTAGTGCAGAACCGCCTTGGGCCGACCGCCCATGGCCTGCCAGAACTCGCCGATGCCCTGCAGTTGGCTCTCGGCGGTGACCATCGCGCGCAATGGCGGCTGCTGGCCGGCCAGGTCGCCCCGCAGGTAGTCGGCGGGAATCTCCCGGTGGCGCAGTAGCACCCGCAGTACGTCGCCGAGCAATCGGTGCTCGTCCTGCGCCGGATTGGGCGCGCTGTCGTTGGGCCACGCGGTGACCAGATAGGAGCAGTCGACCCGGGCCGGCACCCGCCGGCGGGTGATCATCCCGGACTCCTGCCGGGTGTTCTCCCACTGGTTGGTCCGCAGCTCGTGGTTCTCCCGGACGTCGTAGAGGAAGAACGCGATCGCGGGCAGGGTGACGCCCGACGGCGGGAACTGGTCGTCCGGCGTAGCGAAGCTGACGGTGATACCTGGCAACGCCAGTTCGCCCTGCACGAGAGCGGCGAGTGACGCGTCCAGATCATGAAACACAGCCCTGTCCCGCCCCCAATTGCGTCCTTCGCGCCGGTCGACAGGTTTACCGGACGGGCGTCCCACGGGCGTCTGCGCCGGCGTCTACCGAACCGCCTTGGATGATCCTGGCCGACGAGGCAAGAGGCCTTGACCTGGCAATCCGCACGCTATTGTGATGTGCGCCACATGCACTTCAGGCCGTCCCGACCGCCACAGTCACGAGATGAACAGCCCTCTGAAGATCTCTCCTGCCTTGGTGACCTCCCCCGGCGCGTACCCCTGTCTGGCCCGCAGGCTGTCGCGGACCCGGACCGCCATGTCCGCCCACTCGTTGGGCTGGTACGTGTGCGAGTAGGCGTGCCCCTCGGTCTGGGCGAACCGCCGGTTCTCGACGACCACACCGGTCCCCCGCTTGGCACCCCGACCGACGCGAGGAGTGACCAGCTCGACAGCGTTCGCACCACTGTTGGCGGAGGTGTCGAAGACTTTGTCACCCGTTCCAGCGAGGACCTCCTGGACCCACATGCCGCACATCAAGTCCAGGGCGACACCGGCCAACGGCTCCTGCATGTTTGGAAAGACTGGTTGCACATATCCGCGCCCGGCACGCCGCAGCAGTTCGTCGACGAGCTCGTCGTTGCCAAAGAGCCCTTCAAGCTCGGGATGCGAACGGACAATCTGATCTCTGACCGTGGAAAGTCTCGTCTTGTAGAAGAAGATGCCGGCATGGTTCTTGTGCAACCTGGCCCAATGGGGCACTTTACCGATGATCAAGTAGTTGATGATGAGGGCGAACAGTCCACGCGCCTCGGCGAGCGCCGCGTCGCTGTAGTCTTCATCGATGTTGCCTCGAATCCATTGAACGATATCACCAGCCCGGGTGTTGGCCAGACCCAGGGCAACCTTGGAATGCCTCACCTTGCTCTGCGCCGTCCCGGGGGCCGTCGGCTGCGCACTCCGGTCGGCGAATTCGTCGCCGACCTGGGTGATCGACAGGCCGTAGGTCGCCTGCACGTGCGCGCGCGCACCCGTCAGTGTGCCCGCCGGGGCGGTGGATCCGTTCGGGTATCCGACGAAGTTCACGCCGGCCGGGTTCGCGGTCATGCCGGGGAGACCGTCCAGCGGCACGTTCGTGTTCGGCGTAAGCGCCCGGTTCTCGATGTGCGTCGCCACCCGCACGAGCCGGTTCATGACGCCGCGTACCGTGCTCTCGGAATCCTTGAACTCATCCATCGGTCCAGTCACGAGCTCAAGGATCGGAGCCGGCTGGCCGGCGCCACGAAGCGCATCCGGCACGACGGTGGCGTCCAGGCCCGCGGAATGGTCGACATGCGCCTCGAAACGCCTGCCGCGAGCAACCGCTGTGGCGTTCGCCACGGGCCGGCTCTCCACCCCGCCCTGCCGGCTGAACAACGGCACATGATGGAGCTCCAACTCGAACCCGAACTTGCGCTGCGCGACAGCCGGCCCCGCCGTGGGCGTCGCCCCGGTGGCGCACGGCCCGGCAGCTCCCTGCTGGACGGTGTGCGTCAACTCGTGCCCCAGCAGCGCATCACCCCGCGCGCTGCCCGGCCGGTACTCACTGCGGCGCACGAACACGTCGGCGCCGACGGTGAAGGCCCGCGACCCGAGCGTCTCGTTCAGCCGGTCCGACTCGGCACCGACGTGCACCCGGACCCCACTGAAGTCCGCCCCCGACACCCGCTCCATCCGCTCCCGCACACCGCCGGGCACCGCCCGCCCACCGCCGCCCCGGGCCCGGTCCACGGCCCGTGAGAGGTCAGGATCCGCCGCGCCACCGGTCGGCGCGTGCACCCGGCGGATGGCCTCCGGGGCGCGCTGCACGGACGACCCGAACGCCAGCTGGGAGATCCGGTCCGCCTCCCGCTCGTACGGGTCGTCCACCGGCCCGACGTTCAGTTTCGGTTGAAGAATCGCCCGCGCACCGCGATTGCCGTACCGCCGCTGCAACGTGTCGCGAGGCAGGGCGGCTCGACGCGGAGCCGGCGCGGACCCGGATGCCACCACCGGGGTCCGGTGCGCCACACCGCTGTCATGCTGTGCCGATTGCACGTCGAAACCTCCACTGTCTCGTCAGCGCCGCCGGTCAACGGCGACCTTGCCGTCGGGTAGGTCGGCGCCGAATTCCCCCGCCGACAGGATCTTGCCCATCTTCTGATACTCACGTCTGGTCGCGTGCAACAGATGTGCCATGGTCACCTTGCCACCGTCGGCGGCGGCGAGGAAGGCGCTGGCGAGGGCGATGTTGCGGATGTTCCCGCCGGGCAGATCGACCTGCCGGGCCAGCAGGTCGAAATCGACTGCCGGGTCCAGCGGTGCCTGATCGGGCCAGACCTGCGCCCAGATGCGGCAACGGTCCGCCACATCTGGGATCGGAAAATCGATGGTGGCGTGCAGCCGGCGGGTGAACGCGTCATCGAGGTTCTTCCGCAGGTTGGTCGCCAGGATGACCACTCCCTCGTGCTGCTCCATCCGCTGCAACAGGTAGCTGACCTCCAGGTTGGCGTACCGGTCATGCGCGTCGCGGACCTGGGAACGCTTGCCGAACATCGCGTCGGCCTCGTCGAAGAAGAGCACCGCGTTGCTGGTGGCGGCCTCGGCGAAGATCCGGGACAGGTTCTTCTCCGTCTCGCCGATGTACTTGCTCACCACCGTCGACAGGTCGATCTTGTACAGATCCAGGCCGAGTTCGTGGGCCAGCACGTCGGCGGCCATGGTCTTGCCGGTGCCTGACGGCCCAGCGAACAGCACGGCGAGGCCACGCCCGTTGGCCAGCTTGCGCTCGAACTCCCAGGACTCGTAGACCACCGACCGGTAGCGGAGCTGGTTGGCGATCTCCCGCAGTTGCTGCATCCGGTCGGCGGGCAGCACAATGTCCGACCAGCCGTAATGCGGCGTGATCCGCTGCGCCAGGTCCGCCAACTTCCGGTTGGACTGCAGGCGGCAGGCCGCGTACAGGTCGTCCTGGGTGATCCCGGGTGCCTCGGGCGTCCGGGCGTACGCCAGGTTGTGAGCGGTCGCCGCGGCGTCGCGAATCTGGCCACCGGTGAGCCGGAACTTGCCGGCGACGGCGGCCAGGTCCAGCATCTCCCGGTCCGGCCCGACGAACGCGCCGTCCCAGATGCGCAGCCGCTCGGCGTAGCCGGGCGCGGGGAACTCCAGCCGGACAAAGGTCAGGCCCGCCGGCAGGTCGACCGGCTCCCACGTGGCGCCGCCAGCCAGAAACGCCGGAGCAGGGTACGCCGCCAAAGTGGACAGCAGCAGCGACAGCCGTGGCCGAGCCGGCTCGGCGAGCAACGGATCCACGTCCGTCCAGCACATCACCGCGCCCTGCAGCCGGGCTTCCCGCTCGACCAGGCCGACCAGGCTGGCGAACTCCTCGGCCGGGCGGTCGGCCAGCAGATCAGCGGACACCCTCAGCAGCGGCGCGTTCCAGTAGCGCGCGCACGCTGCCGCGACGCTACGCCGGCCGACGCCGTACGGCCCCTGGCAGTAGACAATCAGGTGCTCGTCGGCGTGCTTGCTCAGCAGTGCCAGTGCCGCCCCGAACTCTGCCGGGAAGTGCAGGTCGTCGAGGGTCGCGGTCGGTGCGACAAGCCGGGCGTACGGCCGAAGTTGCTCGACGAGCTCGTCGTCTTCCAACAGGAAACCGACGACCCGTGGGTCCAGCCGGAGGTTGTTGCCCAGCAGCGAGTGCACCGGTGCGGTCGGGTCCTCGGTCGACGTGACGAGCCGGTGCCGGAGCAATGGTGCCGACGGCGCGAGCCGCGCTCGTGCGGCCATCCGGGACCGACGGTCGGCGCACAG
The DNA here is from genome assembly GCF_048060115.1 of Micromonospora sp. LOL_023. Taxonomy (NCBI): domain Bacteria; kingdom Bacillati; phylum Actinomycetota; class Actinomycetes; order Micromonosporales; family Micromonosporaceae; genus Micromonospora; species Micromonospora sp. LOL_023. Next base: position 2,671 of record NZ_JBHMIM010000099.1, on the reverse strand, counting down.
GATCGCGAGTACGAGTTCGACCGTCGGCAGCCGACGGGTCAGATCGTCGTGCAGGTAGCCGTACAGCCGCTCGTAGCGCCGGTCGATCTCGGGCGCGAGGCAGACCACGATCACCTCGACGTCGAACGGGGCAAGACCGAACGTACCGGCCAGTGCCACGAGCCGCAGGTCCACGCCGTCCCGCAGGCTCTGCGCCACCCGCGTCGCGATCTGCTGGGACAGCTCGTCCAGCTCGGCACCGGTTTGCGGGTCGTCGTCGCCCGGCGGTACCCGGTCGGCCGCATTGTCCAGCAGCCTGTCGGCCTCGGCTTCGGAGACGTAGTCGGCGGAGAGCTCACCGGCGGGCCCGCTCTGGGTCTGCCGGACCCGCCTGACCCGCCTACCCAGCACCAGGTCGAGCCGGGCGAGTTCGGCCAGCAGGTGTTCCGTCGAGTTGGCGTACCCAGCACCATCCATCGATACCCGCACCTCGTCCCGGTTGTCCCCGACCGGTCCATCATCGCCGTCGGCGGCGGCCGGCGCGATCGTGGTCGCGTGAACGGTCAACGGCGGTCGGCTGCTCTCCGGTCCGACGTCCACCGCCCGGTCGGCCCGGATGTGCTCGTAGAGGAGCGTGGTGTCCGCCGACGGGGGTACCCCGAACTCCTCGTCCACCACCGACGCGCACAGATCGTACTGGCGCAGCGCGGCGATCCGGTCGCCTGCGGCGTAGTGCAGCCGCATCAGCTGGCGGTGGATCCGCTCCCGGGCCACGTCCTGGCGCAGCACGGCCTGACCGAGGCTCACGCCCCGGGCATAAAGTCCACGCGCCACGCAGTAGCCCACGAGCTGTTCCTGCATCACCAGGTAGGTATCGCGTAGCCGGTCCCGCTCGGCACCGCACCAGTCGTGGTGCCAGGTGGCGAGAAGATCTCCACGGTAGAGCTTCAGCGCATGCTCCACCGCCTGCGTCTGCTCGTCGGAGAGTGCTTCGCCGGGAACGTCCCGAACCGCCGCGTAGCTCTGCTCGAAAGCGTCCACATCCAACCAGCAGGAAGCCGCCGGATTGATCCGTACCCAGCCGGGGTCGATGACGACGAGATTGCTCGCCAGCCGCCGATCGTTCGACTGCTCCTGCATGCTCGTGTTGAGTCGCCAGAGAGCCTGCCGCAGGTACTTGCGGGCGGCACCGGGCTCGGCCCCCGGCCAGAGTAGTTCCGAGATGGATTCGCGGGCATGGGTCCGGTCCCGGTGAACGAGCAGGTAGCCGAACAGTTCGAGAGCCTTGCCCGGCGGGATGCTCAGCGGTTGGCCACGTCGGAGGATCGAGAGCTCGTCGAAGAGCCTCACCTGCACGACGTCTCCTTCTCGTACCGCGACGGCCCGGCCGGCCACCGCCCGCGCGGGCACCGAGCGGCGCTCGCCGTCAGGTTGCCGCACGTCGTCCCCGGGCGCCGTAGCAATCAGGACATACGGGCGTTACGCTACTCCACGATGGTCCGACTGGTCACCACTTCTGTCGTCGACTGGCCACTCGGCCACGACACCCGGGTCGTCGGTCGGCCCCGACAGAATGCCTCCGCATCGACGTGACGGGTGATCCTTTCGGCCCTTAAATCCGCGGTGACGAAGAGATGCGGACTGTCCCGGCACCCGCAGGCCGGCGGTCAACGCGCCCGTCGCCCCATCTGACTCACCAGCGCCTGGGTACGCCCCACCAGATTTGCGAGCTCCCGCCAGCTCGGCACCGGCATGATCTCCGTTCCGAGTTGCGTGCCCAACTCCAGTCCGGCGAACCGGACCGGCGCGTCGAACCTGCCGGCGATGTCGGCAGCTGCCGTGTCCCCGACACCCATCTGTGCGACGAGATCCGTCCGTACGCCCCGCCCCGGTCCTGCCCTTGTCGACCCCCCGCAAGCTGGGGCCTATGGCCGGCCGTCGAGGAACATCCGTGCGTCCGCGTCCGGCAGCGTGGCGAGCCGCCGATCGGGCAACCGCCGCGTCTCCCCCCGCGTCCGCCATCAGCATCCAACCGGCGGCGGTATCGGCCACCAACAGCGGCGGCACCGCGTCGGGCCGGCGGGCGGCGATGCCATTGAGCCCCACCGCCAGGCGACACCGGTTTCTGTTCCAGCGTGATCCCCCAGGGGGATTCTTATCCCGCAACGGGATCACGATGAAAACGTGTCGCCTCCCCAGAGACGGCGTCCGGTAGCCGACAGGAGCCTGGCCTCGACACCGTCCCCGACGACCGCTGCCGCCGAACCAGGATGAACCATCCCAATGCGGCGAAGACGACGAGCAGCGCCACCGCGAACAGGGCCGTTCCGAGCCAATGCGGCACCGGGACAAGAAACGGGACTTGCTGGATGAGCAGACCCGCGCCGAGCAACGCTTGGCACCCACCGTTGCGGACCGGCAGAGACCGCTGGCTCATCGTCGGTCGAACGAAGCGAAGCCGGGACAGGGGTGATCGACGCGTCACGGCGGTGTGGACACCGAGAACGATCAAAAGGAGGCCGCAGAAAGTCAGCACCAGGCGGGCAGCCACCAACAGGGGATCGGCGTCACTCAGGCTCATGCGGCAATCAATCAGCTGGATGTCAAGGCCGCAAGTCGATCCAATGCCACTTAACGTAAGTGGATCATGGGTGTGGGCTGGGGTTTCGCGGGTGGCGGCGTCACGCGGCGA
>NZ_JBHMIM010000098.1:0-11566 GCF_048060115.1 Micromonospora sp. LOL_023 | reverse complement strand
GCCGGCCACCCACGAACATCACCCACCGTCACCTCTACGGGTGTCGATCAGGTTTTGAATGGCCCTCTCGGACCCTGGGGCCGGTGGCGCGATCGCCGGATCGGGGGAGTTCTGCCACGGATCTGCCAGGAGGCCCTGTAGCTCGCTGGCGGCCTCCGCGTCGGTGGCCTCGTACGCCAGTCGGGCGTCCCGCACGGCAGTAGCACCGTCCAGCAACACACCGCCGATCTCGGCGTACATGTCCTGCAGTTCGTAGCGCAGCGTGTTCCACATGGTCAGGGCGAAGGTCAGCCCGGATGCGCCGTCCGCCGCCGCGACCAGCCGGTTCGCGTCGTAGTAGACGTCCGCTACGCGCGGCAGCAGCGCCTCGGACACCCGCCACAGTGCGTACAGGTCACCGCCGGTGACACCTTCCGGCATCACCATCACCCCCGGTCGATGGTCGGTGGATTCTCTCTGACGATGTGCCGAGCGGTGGTGCGTTCATGCTTTACGGCGGCGTACCGCGACGACCGCCACCAGTAGTGCCACAGCGGCGGCGGCCACGGCCGCCAACACCCACCACGGCCGTGCCGCGTCGTCGGGATCCGCGTCGCCGCCGTTGCCCGGACCGGAGACGGAGATCGCCGGCAGCTCCAACCGGTACACCTTGTGCTGGCGCGGGTCGACCAGGTAGCCGAGCTGGTCGTCCACCATGGCCAGCGGGCCGGCGAAGGCCGGATCCGCCAGCAGGGTCTCCACCCGGCCGTCTGGGTGGAAGCGGTAGAGGCCGTCGTCGGTCGACAGGTACCGGGCGTTCGCGGTGGCGGCCAGGTAGAGGTTGCCCTGCCAGGCACCGTCCGGGATCGACGCCGACTGCGATTCGGAGTACGTCCACCGGCTGTCGCCGTCGCGGACCACCGCGCGCATCACGTTGTCGGACAGGCCGTACAGCAGGGTGCTCGCCACCCAGCGGTCGCCGTCGGGGCCGTCCGCCGTCGAGATCGGCGCGTACGGGAACGTGAACGTCGCCGCGTCGCCGCCCGCCACCAACCCGACGTCGCCGCTGCCGATCAGCGTGTCGATGACGCCGTCGGCGTCGATCCGCCGGACCCGGTAGTTGCGCAGGTCGCCGAAGACCAACCCGCCGTCGGCGTCGACGGTCAGGCCGCTGACGTCGCGCAGTTGCGCCTCGACGGCCGGCCCGCCATCACCGGCGAACCCGGCTCCGTTGTCGCCCGCCACCGAGGCGACGTCGCCGCCGGGCGACAGAGAGAGAATCCGGGCGTTGCCACTGTCACCGATGTAGATGGTCCCGGTCGCGTCGATCGCCAGACTGCTCGGGTAGCTCAGGGTGAACTCGCCGACGGGGACGGTGCGGATCACGCCGTCGGTGGAAATCGCCCGGACGACCCCGTTGCCGGTGTCGGCGACGTACACGACCCCGTCCGGCGTGACGGTGACCCCACCGGGCTGGTTCAGCGCCGCCGCCGTGGCAGGAGCATCGTCGCCGGAGGACCCGGCCTCACCGGTTCCGGCGTAGAGCGTCGCCGTCGCTCCGTCGGCCGGAGCCGCCTCGGCCGCCAGCGGCTCGACCGGAGACACCGCGTCGGCTGCCCGTGCCGGCACCGGCAATCCGACTGTCGCCGTTGCGACGAGCGTCGCAGCGAGCCCACGCGCAGTTTGTTTCACCGCCTAGTCTTAACACAGTGTGGCAATCGACTGTCGTCTCGTTGCTGTCGCCGTCCGGATCGGATCTCAACGGTGGCCAGGTGACCTGCGGAACGGGGGAGAGATGGGCGAGCCCGATCCGGACCGGCGGCCGCCGATCTCCGCGTCGTCCCCGGACGGTGCGATCTGGGCGGACACCACCGACGGCACGGACCTGCGGATCAGCTTCAGCTACGCGGCGTACGGTCGCTACACCGACGACACCCTCGCCTACCAGCTGAGCCGGCTCGGTCAGGCGACGTGGGTGGCGTTCCAGCGGTCCCAGAACGAGCTCCACGAGCGAAGGTCGGCGTCGTTCCGGGTCGTCGTCGACACGCCGGCCCGGCCCGAGCAGACACCGGGGCAGGCCGCGTACACGCGGGCGCTCAACGAGGTCGTGGCGTCCGGATCCTCCCCGGACGGCTCGATCACGGTACGCACCACCGGTGCCCTCTCCTGGACCGTACTGCTCGCCGACGGTACGGTCACCCGGTTGGGTGAGAGCGTGTTCGCCGCCCAGCTCACCGCAGCGGTAAAGGCGATGCTGGCCGACCGGGAGCGCAAGATCGCCGCGCTGAAGGCCGAGTTTCTCGACCTGGGGGTGCCGAAGCGCTGGACTGCGCTGCTGCACCAGCTCCGCGAGCAGAACCGCGCCGAGCGTTGACGATGGCCCAGGTCACCGGCTCGGTCGCGTACCTCGAACTGCTGCTCGACGCGGCGGCGGGCCATCGACGACAGGGTGTCGGCGGCCTCGTTGAGTGGGTGTCCGGCGTGCCCCTTGACGTGCCGGAAGCTCAGCCAGGGCGCGTTGGCGACCCGGTGGGCGAGGCGGACCAGGGTCGGCTGCTGGGACCAGCGGCGGGGCCGCAGGTCGTAGCCGGCGGGCATGACGGAGACATCCCCGGCCTGCCAGCGCTCCAGGTGCCAGAGGGCTGCGGCGCAGTCGGTGAGCACGGTCAACTGCGTCGAGCGGTACGGGGGTCCGCTCCCGAGGTACGCGTACCGGCAGGTCGCTGACTCGGCCCGCTCGATGCTGGCCGAGGCGCTTGCCCGCTTCAACGGCGAGCCGTTGGCCGGGGTGCCCGGTCCGTCCGTGGAACGGCATCGTCGCAGGCTGGGAGAGCTGCATCTGGACCTGCTGGAGGCGCGTCTGGCGCTGGACATTCACCTCGACCACGCCTCCTGGTGCGTGCCCGAGTTGCGCGCTCTCAGCGACGAGAACCCACTGCGGGAGAGCCTTCTCGTGCTGTTGATCGGGCGCTGCACGCCAGTGGCCGGCCGGGGAGGCCTTTGCGGTTTTCCCGGCCGCTCGCCGTAGGATCGTGGACCGACTGGGGCTGGAACCCAGCGTCGAGCTTGCTGGAACTCAGCGTCGAGCTTGCTGGAGCCAGCGCCACGGCCGGCCCAGGTCCCGGCCACCACAGCGGACTTCACCGGTCGCGAGGCGGTGGCCCGCCTCATCGCCAACGCGCTGAGCCTGCCCGACCGCGGCTCGTTGTCGATCGTGGCCGTTACCGAGATGGGCGGTGTCGGCAAGAGTACCCCGGCCCGGAACGTCGCCCATCGGCTCGGCGCGCACTATCGGGACGGTCAGTTGTACGCGGAGCTCAGGGGCGGTGACGCCATGCCGGCAGCGCCGCAGGACGTCCTGGACGGCTTCCTCGTGGCACTCGGGCTGGAGTCCGTCCTCGCGGACTGCCTGGACAGCAGGTCGGCGCTGTTTCGCTCGGCGACGCACGGCCGCCGGTTGCTCGTGGTACTGGACGACGCGCACAGCTTTTCACAGGTCACCCCGCTGCTGCCGGGCGTCACGACCTGCGGCGTCCTGGTCACCTCCCGATCACGGCTGGCCGGCCTGAACGGCGCCGTGCTCGCCGACCTCGAGGTGTTCGACGAGGCCGAGGCGATCGAGCTGCTGAGCCGGGTGATCGCCGCCTCCGGGCTAGCGGCGGAGAATGGCCGTGTCGAGCACGTCGAAGGTGGATGGACTGTCCCGGCGGTTGCCGACCAGGAACGCCACCTGGCGGCCGGGCTGGCGCAGCGGCCACCAGAACTCGCCGACCAGGGCCCGCCGCAGCGGCAGCCCGCAGTAGCTACGGCGGTGCTGTTGGAAGGCGGCCACCTGCCGGTCGCGCAGGTGCTGTACGTGGCCCCAGCAGCCGCTGTGGTGGCACCGGTAGCGGTAGGCGAGGGTGAACGGTGGGCGGCGCAGCATGTCGTGCACGATCGGCCGGAACAGGTCGGGTTCGTCGCGTCGCCAGGTGGCGGCGGACCAGCGCTCGGCCGGCGGCGCCACCGGGGCCCGGTCGATCCGCACGTAGCGCAGTTCGGCGACCCGGATCAGCGCGAGGGACTGGGCGTCGTCGCGCTCTGCCGCTGCCTGGCCGATGTCGCACATGGACCATTCGGCGTGCCGGTGCAGGATCGCGGTGCGTCGTGGCCACCGGCGTGCTTCGTGCCAGACCCGCATGGTGCCGTGGTGGGCGCGCCAGCTTTCCGGGCGGGGATCGTCCGGGTCCGGTTCGGCGACGAGCGAGACGATGTCGTGGCGCCGCACGGGTGCGGTCTGGCTGAGTGGGTGGGCGGGGATCTCGTCGAGCCGGATCCAGTGTTGCGGGCCGTCGAGGCGTAGTCCGACGAGGGTGGTCATCGCGCCGTGTGTCGCGGACGGCACCGGTGGGGTGATGCCGGTGATCAGCACCTGCATCGGGGTCGTACCGCTGTCCTTGGGTGATGGGGGGTCGTAGCGCGGCGTCCGGTACAGCTCGCTCACCCATGCCTCCGGCCGGGGGGTAGCCATTGGTGATCGTGCGATTACCTATAGCAAGCAGGATCGCATGCGTGGTGCCCCGGGATCCAGTGTGTCCTTCACATTTCGCGTCGGCGTGGTAGCGTGTTGGTCATTCGCCCAGGGCGTACGACCAAGAAAAGAGGGGGAGTCGGTGTCGCAGAGCGCCGCCGAGCGCGGCCGGCAGGTGCGGGTCCGGCTGCGGGTCGCCGCAGCCGAGCTGATCGCCGAACGTGGCTGGTCCGGGGTCAGCACCCGGGGCGTCGCCGAGCGGGCCGGCGTCGCGTCCGGCCTGGTCCACTACCACTACTCGTCGGTCCAGGCGCTGCTCGTCGAGGCGGCCACCGCCGCGATCACCGACCTCGCCGGCGAGCTGGACGCGCTGCTGACCGAGTCGACGACACCGGAGACCGGCGTACGGGCGATGCTCGCCGTTCTTGACGGCTACTCCGGTACCGACCCGACGTCGCTGCTGTTCGCCGAGACCTACCTGGCCGCCGCCCGCGACGACGGCCTGCGGCACGCGTTGTCCGGCATCCTCGCCGGGCTGCGCGAGCGGCTCGCCGGCTGGCTCGCCGGGCACGGGGTCGTCGACCCGGCGGGCACCGCCGCCGTCCTGGCCGCCGTCGTCGACGGGATGATGCTGCACCGTCCACTGTCCCCGAACCTGACCTCGGACGTGGTCGCCGCGCCGCTCACCCGGATGATCATCAGGAACGCCACCAGGGAAAGGGGCCGACAGTGAAGGCGGTCATCTGCGGTGCCGGGATCGCCGGGCTGGCGCTGGCGCACCGACTGAACACGGCCGGCTGGTCGGTGACCGTCCTCGAGCAGGCGCCGGCCCCGCGTACCGAGGGTTACATGATGGACTTCTTCGGGCCGGGCTACGACGCGATCGAACGGATGGGGCTGCTGCCGCAGCTGCACGAGCAAGGCTACCGGGTACGGGCGTTGACCTACCGCGACGACCAGGGCCGCCGCCGGGCCAGCCTCAGCTACACCCGGTTCGCCGACCTGGTCGGCGGCCGACTGATCAGCGTCATGCGCCCAGATCTGGAACGGCTGCTGCGCGAGGCGCTGCCCGAACGGGTCGCCCTGCGTTACGGCAGCCGGCTGACCCGCGTCGACCACCGTGCCGACCGGGTCGACGCCACCACCGCCGACGGCACCATCCACCGGGCCGACGTACTGGTCGGCGCCGACGGCATCCATTCGACCGTGCGCCGGCTCGTCTACGGCGACGAGCGGCACTACCTGCGTCACCTCGGCTTCCACACCGCCGCCTGGGTCTTCGACGACGACGCCGTACGCGAGGCCGTCGGCGACGAGTTCGCCCTCACCGACAGCACCCGCCGCCAGCTCGGCTGCTACGTGCTGCGCGACGGCCGGGTCGCGGTCTTCGCCGTGCACCGGGCCGCCGACCCGACGATCCCGGCCGACCCCCGGGCCGCCCTGCGCCAGGAGTACGCCGACCTCGGCTGGATCGCCCCGCAGGCGCTCGCCGCCTGCCCGCCCGCAGACGAGCTCTACTACGACCAGGTCGCCCAGATCGAGCTGCCGAGCTGGAGCCAGGGCCGGGTGGTGCTGGTCGGCGACTCCTGCCAGGCCGTGTCGCTGCTCGCCGGGCAGGGCGCCTCGCTGGCCGTCGCCGGCGCGTGGACCCTCGCCGACGAGCTGTCCCGGGCCCTGGACCCTGCGGTGGCAGCCGACCCCCGGGTCATCGCCACGGCGGTACGCCGCTATGAGACGGCGATGCGGCCGATGGTCACCGACAAGCAGCAGGTCGCCCGGCGTGGGGCCCGCTGGTTCGTGCCGGAGCGGCGGTGGTGGCTGCACGCCCGGCGGGCCGCGCTGGCCGCCGCCGGGCTGCCCGGGATGGATCGGATGATCGCCGGCGCCATGGTCGGCAAGTCCCGCAACTGACTACCGTTCCCGGTCGACCGGCCCGCTCGCGGCATGCCGGTCCTGGCCTCGGCCCCTTTGATTCGCTTGCCGAGGGCTCTGAGGCCGACGCCAGCGCGGCCCCGGCCACCCGCAAGTCCGAGCGCGGCTGCCTGCACCACCACCGCCTCGCAACAGGACAGCTCTACCACCCCGGCAAGGCCTTCCCCATGCTCGGCGCGCCTGCGCCCGCCGCTGCTCGGTGATACGGGCAGACTCGGCGCCCATGAATTACGGCAAGGACTGGTACGCCTGGCACATCCCTTACACTGATTCCGGCTCGCCCCTGGCACGCAGACTGAGGCTGGTCCAGCAGCACATCGCCGCGTGGCTCGATGAGCGACCTGGCGAACCGGTGTCCGTGGTCAGCATGTGCGCCGGCCAAGGTCACGACATTCTGACCGTGCTGGCGTCGCGCCCGGACGCCGGGCGAGTCAGCGCCACGCTGATCGAGTACGAACCACGCAACGTCGCCGCGGCCCGGACCCGAGCAATCGCCGAGGGCCTCGACGCGGTGACCGTCGCGCAGGCCGACGCCGGTGACCTCGCCGCATACCGGCAGGCGGTGCCCGCCGACCTGATCATCATGGCGGGCGTCCTGGGCAACATCAGCGATGCCGACGCCCACACCACCATTCACGCGCTGCCACAGCTCTGCGCCGCCGACGCCACGGTCATCTGGACCAGGACACGACGAGCACCCGACCTGACACCGGCTGTCCGAAGGTGGCTGGCCGACGCAGGGTTCTCCGAACAGGCGTTCACCGCTCCCGACGATGTGCTGTTCTCCGTCGGCGTTCACCGCTTCACCGGCACCCCACAGCCGCTAGAGAACGGCAAGATATTCCAGTTCATCGCATGACGGCGAACCGGCGACTTGACGGGTCCGGAGATCGGAGGCCTATTTGATCGTCCCCACCCCCGGCCACCTCGCCGCCTACGCCGGCCTGGCCACGGTCACCCGCCGCTCCAGCACCAGCATCCGTGGTGAACACCCACCCAAGGGCGGCAACAAGCAGCTGAAACGCGAATTCTTCCTGTCCGCGTTCGCCGCCCTCGCCGACCCGATCAGCCGCGCCAACTACGACCGCAAACGCGCCGAGGGCCAAAAGCACACCGCCGCCCTCATCTGCCTCGCCCGCCGCCGCGTCGACGTCCTACACGCCATGCTCCGCACCCAACGGCCATACCAGCCCAAAACGGTAGACGGCCCCCGCCTCGCCGCTTGACACAACCCATAGGGACACCCCCGGGGGGCCTGATGCCCTCCGCTGGGCTGCCGGGTGGCGACCGCGGCCGGTAACGTGTGGCGAGCCTGCCTGCCGACCCCCGGGAGGGACGCCGATGGCCGACATGCCCGCGGAGATCGCCGCCGAGCAGGAGCACTTCGATGCCGCTGCCGCCGAGCGTGACCGGCGACGCGCCCAGCTCGGCGCCCTCGCCGCCAGTGGTGCCGACAAGGCCGCCGCCGCCCGGCTGCGCCAGCATGCCGAGGTCGTCGCCCGGGCACTCGGCGACGCCGCCGACGCGGTCGCGTTCGGGCGGATCGACGACGAGTCCGGCGAGGCGCTGTACCTCGGCCGGCACCTGATCAGCGCGGGCGGCGGCGCAGACCCGCTGGTGATCAACTGGCAGTCGCCGGCGGCGGCCCGCTACTTCACCGCCGGCCCGACCGACGCGCAGGGGCTGGCCCGCAGACGCAGCTACCAGTGCACCGGCAACACCATCGACAGCTTCGCCGACGTGCTGTTCGCCGAGATCGCTGCCGGGGTGGCGACCGGGCCCGACGTCGACGGGCCGCTGCTCGCAGAGCTGGCCCGGGGCCGGACCGGGACCCTGCGCGACATCGTCGCCACCATCCAGGCCGCCCAGTTCGAGCTGATCCGCGCCCCACTGGACGAGCTGCTGGTCATCGAGGGCGGCCCTGGCACCGGCAAGACGGCGATCGCCCTGCACCGGGTCTCCTGGCTGCTGTTCCAACACCCCGAGCTGGCCGCCGACGACATCCTCGTGATCGGCCCGCATCCGACGTTCATGCGCTACATCAGTCAGGTGCTGCCCGGCCTGGGTGACGCCGAGGTCGAGCTGCGCGAGATCAGCCGGCTCGCCCCGACCGTACGCCGGGGGCGGGCCGAGTCGACATCGGTGGCCCGGCTCAAGGGCGACGCCCGGATGGCCGGGCTGCTCGACCGGGCGTTGCGCAACCGGATCGGCACCCCGGACCCGGCTGAGCGGCTGCTGCTCGGGAGCCGGTTCGTCACCCTGCCCGGCGAGGAGGTACGCGGGGCGCTCGCCGCCGCCGACGCCGCCGACCTGCCGTACAACGGTCGTCGGCAGTTGTTCCGCGACCGGCTCGCCGACCTGGTCCAGGCCCGGACCGGCGCCGATCCGAGGGGCCAGTCGGCGTTGGCGAACCTCGTCGAGCGGCTCTGGCCGCAGCAGAGCCCGTCGGTCTTCCTGCGGGACCTGTTCGGCTCCCGCCCCCGGCTACGCGCCGCCGCGGGTGCGGCCGGCGCGGCCGGCGGCGACGGTCCCGACGCCAACGCCGGTAGTGGTCCGCAGACTGCCAGCGGCCTCACCCCGGACGAGCTGGCCACGCTGCACCGCCGCGGCGCGGACCGGATCTCCGAGGAGCTGTGGTCGGCGGCCGACCTGCCGCTGCTCGACGAGCTGGACCACCTGATCGACGGCGCGCCGCAGCGCCGGTACGGGCACGTGCTGGTCGACGAGGCACAGGATCTGTCACCGATGCAGCTGCGGGCGGTGGCCCGGCGCAGCCGCACCGGCTCGCTGACCGTCGTCGGCGACCTGGCCCAGTCCACCGGTGTGTGGGCGCGCGACAGCTGGGACGAGGTGACCCGCCACCTGCCGACGACCCATCCGGTGCGGGTCGCGCCACTGCGGTACGGCTACCGGGTGCCCCGTCAGGCGTACGAGTTCGCCGCCCGACTGTTGCCGGTCGCCGCACCTGCGGTGACCGCACCCGAGGTGGTCCGGGACGGTCCCGCCGAGCCAAATGTGCACCAGGTCGGGCTGACTGAACGGGCCGGCCGGGTCGTCGCCGTCGCCACCAAACACGCGGGGCGGGGTGCCTTCGTCGGCATCGTCTGCCCGCCACGTTGCCGGCGCGAGGTCGAAGCCGCGCTCGCCGAGAACGGGGTCAGCTGGAGCAGCGCGCAGCAGGGAGACTTGAGCGGGTCGATCAACCTGGTCAGTCCGGCCGAGGCGAAGGGCCTCGAGTTCGACGCGGTGGTGGTGGTCGAGCCGGAGCAGATCGTCGCCGACGACGAACGCGGCCACCGGATGCTCTACGTCGCGCTGACCCGCACCACCGGCTACCTGGACGTCGTCTGTGTCGGCGACCCGCTGCCGCTGACCGCGCCGCAGCGGTCGGACGACTCGCCGAATCGGGACCGGCGCGACTTCACCGGACGCGAGATCCGCCAGCTCGCCGAGCACCTCGCCGGTCAGCTCCGCGCGGGCGCGCCCGCCGCGTACTGGCCGGAGGTCCTCGACGAGGTACGCCGCCAGCTCGCCGCCGAGTGAGACTCCAGGCTCACCCGACAGCTCCCATTAGGCGTGGTCGGCTGGGCGGCTGAGTACCGCTGAGGTGAGTCGGCGGCCGACCATCGCCTGCACGATGCTCTTCTGCATGACGGCCTTGGTGGCCCGGCTCGGCAGCGCGACGCCGAGCTCAGCGGCCAGCGCCTTCAGATCGGTGACTCGTAGGCCGAGGTCGTCGAGGTAGCGGCCGGCAGCCACCCGGTCGTCGATGGTGGCGAGATCGGTACGGATCCGCTCGGTGTCGACGACGGGGGCCGGCTTCGCCGCCCGGGTCGGTGTCTTCCGCGCGCCGCTGCCCCGCCCCGCTGCCGGTGGCTGGCCGGTCGTCGTCGACTCCGCCGGCCCAATTGCAGCTGCGGCCGACGGGCCGCCGCTGACGGACAACTGGGCGGTGCCGTCGGCGAGGGCGGCCAACTGGTCCGGCGGCAGCGTACGGAGGAAGTCCGCGACCCGGATCAGGACGGCGTGGGACAGGTCTGCGGCGCTGGTCACGAAAATCTCCTACGGGCGGATCTTGGCGAGGAACTCACTGGCGAGCTGTTGCAGCTCATACTGGACGTTGGGGTTCGCGTCCGGCATCAGGACTGCGGGCAGGCCCTGTTCGCCGGCACCGGCGAACACGGTCTTGCTGTCGCGGATCATTTGCTGGAAGCGTGGGATCTCGATCGTCGCAGGATGGCCGATGAAGTTGCGCAATGCCAACAACGGCCCGTGACCGGTGTACTGGACCATGGTGAACACGATGCCGAGGATCTGTGGGCTGATCTGGTCGGCTCCGTCAGTGGCGACCTTGTTGTAGTCGGTGACCAGCTCGGAGACTTTCTTGCGCAGGTAGTCGATGCCAAGGGTGGAAAGGTAGTCGGGTCGGGCCGGGATCAGGATGTGATCGCTTGCGACGATCCCGGTCCGGGTCACCATCGTGAAGTTCGGCGGGCAGTCGATCAGCACCACCTGGTACTCGCTGAACGCGGGGGCGGCCAGCGCGTCGGCGAGCGCCCGATGCAGCGGCAGGTAGCGCGGGCTGCCGTGCTGGAACCGGGATCCGCCCAGGTTGGCGGCGAAGTCCAGATCTGCGTCGGTGAGCATCAGATGCGACGGCACCAGATCGAGTCGTCCGTCGCCGTTCTGCGTGATCACCTCGTTGACTGTCGACGGGGTGAGTACGTAGCGGTCGAGCGAGGCGGCGCCGTCCCCGTCCAGCACGTTGCCGAACCACTGCAGAATGGTCCGGTCATCGGCCAGCTCCCGCTCCCACATGGTGGGGTCGAGGAACGAGAAGGTGAGGCTGGCCTGCGGGTCCAGGTCGATCAGGAGCACCCGGTATCCCCGGTGCGCGAGTTCGGCCCCGAGGTTGGCGGTGATGGTGGTTTTCCCGACACCCCCTTTGTAGTTGATGACTGACACGACGGTCATCGGCCGCTCCGCACACACATGGTCAGCAGCATGCCACGCCAACAGCACCGTACGTCCAGCTTGATCTTGGGTGCCCCAGCGACCCGGCCGGAATCCTCGGCGATCTTGCGCTTATCGAGAAGATTTGTCGGGATTGTCCGTCGATAAGTGCAAGATCGTCGCGATCTTGAG
>NZ_JBHMIM010000097.1:0-13665 GCF_048060115.1 Micromonospora sp. LOL_023 | reverse complement strand
GCCGGCACAGCCCAGCGCGCCGGCACAGCCCAGCGCGCCGGCACAGCCCAGCGCGCCGGCACAGCCCAGCGCGCCGGCACAGCCCAGCGAGCCGGCACAGCCCAGCGAGCCGGCACAGCCAGACAAGGTGCCGGTCCTGGCCGCGGCGGACGGGTCGCCGCCGGAGCCGGTTTGGGAGGCATCCGCGGCAAGCGAGCCGTCGTCCGCTGTCCCGACCACGACCGGCACCACGTCGGCAGCGCCGCCGACGGTGGTGGAGCCGGCGGAGGTCGTGGACTCGCCATCGGCTGAGCCGGCGGAGTCCGCGCCAGCGGTGCCGACGCCCCCGCCCATGGGGTCACGGCGGAGCCGGACGCTCCTGATCACCGCTGCGATCATCGGCGCGTTTCTGCTGGTGGGCGGCACCTCGGTCGCCGTACTCCGGCCCGGGCCGGTCGCCGGCTGGTTGGGTCTGGCACCGCCCAGCCCCACTCCGAGCGCCGCCGCCGCCGATCCGACGCCGGGTCCGGTGCTGGCCGGGCTGGCTGTGGACACCCCGGTGCCGACCACTCAAGGGCTGACCACGGCGCTCAACGAAGTGACCGCCGGTTCCGGGCTCGGCGGCCGGCTGCACATCTCCGTTCAGGACATGGCGACCGGGACGGTGCTGTTCAGCCAGGACCCGAGCACGATGGCCATGCCCGCGTCCACCACCAAGATCGTCACTGCGGTTACGGTGCTGGCCGCCACCGGGCCGGCGCATCAGATCGCCACCCGGGTGGTCGCTGGCGCGCAACCGGGCGAAGTGGTGCTGGTCGGCGGCGGTGACCCGACGCTGGCCATCGACGGGGCCGGCTTCTACTCCGGTGCCGCCCGACTCGACGAACTGGCTGAGGCGACCCGCGCGGCGCTCGGCGGAACCACGCCGACCAAGGTGACGATCGACGCGTCGCTCTTCTCCGGCCCGGCGTTCGGGCCCGGCTGGGACGACGACATCCCTACCGGCGGCTACGCGGCCGCGATCACCGCGTTGATGATCGACGGTGGCCGGATCAACCCCAAGGCGAGCAAGGGCTGGGCACAACGGGCCGCCGCACCGGACCTGGCCGCCGGGCGGGCCTTCGCCCGTGCGTTGGGTTTGCCGGCGGAGGCGGTCGGCACCGCACCCGCCGGCTACGCCGAACAACTCGCCGGGTCGACGGGACGACCCACCGGTAGCACCGGCGCGGTCGCCAACCCGGCGGCCTCGTCGCAGCCGGTTTCGTCGGAACCGACTGTGGCCGCCACGGAGCAGCCGATTCCCGGCGCCGAACTCGCCCGGGTCGAATCCCCGCCGATGATCAGCCTGGTGGAGACGATGTTGTCGGAGAGCGACAACGTCGTGGCGGAGGCGCTCGCCCGGCAGGTCGCGATCGCGCAGGGGGAGCCGGCTTCGTTCGCCGGAGCGGCCGCCGCGATGGATGTCGTACTGACGGATCTGGGTCTGCCGGCCGAGCAGATTGACCTGTCCGACGGCAGTGGGTTGTCCCGGACCAACCGGTTGACGGCCGGACTGCTCACCGGACTGACCGTACTGGCCGGCAGCGGCAGCAGACCCGAGCTGGCCGGGCTGTTCTCCGGACTGCCGGTCGCGGCGTGGTCCGGCACCTTGCAGGGCCGGTATCAGGCGACGGCCGGGCCGCAGCGGGCCGGTGCGGGCGTGGTGCGGGCCAAGACCGGAACACTGTCCGGGGTAAATTCGTTGGCGGGTACGGTGACCACCGCCGATGGTCGGCTCCTCGCGTTCGCGGTGCTGGCCGACGCGGTGCCGTCGGCTCCCGATCAGGCACAGGCCGCCCTCGACCGGATCGCCGCGACCTTGGCGAGCTGCGGCTGCCGCTGACCAGGACATGATCATCAGGGTCGACGAGCGTTCCGCGGGTACGGTGGGTGGCATGGCGCAGTTCGTGGACTGGGATCTGGCCGCCGCTACCGCCGGCGCGCTGAGTAAGTCGGGCCCGAAGGCATCTCTCGACGAGGCGACCGAGGTCGTCAACGACCTCCGCCGGCTGACCGACGAAGCAGCCGGGCACGTGATCGCGTACACCGGTCTGCGGGCGCAGGTCACCCACCCGCCGGTGCGGGTGGTGGACCGCCGAGACTGGGCCGCGGCCAACATCGCCGGACTGCGCGACGTGATCACCCCGCTGGTCTCGCGAGCCGCCGGCGACAGACAGCCGGGGGCGCTCACCGACGCGATCGGGTCCCGGGTGACCGGGGTACAGGCCGGGACGGTCCTGGGCTACCTGTCCGGCCGGGTGCTCGGCCAGTACGAGGTCTTCTCCGGTGACCCCGGCCAGTTGCTGCTGGTCGCCCCGAACATCGTCGAGATCGAGCGGAAACTGCAGGCCGACCCGCGTGACTTCCGGCTCTGGGTCTGTCTGCACGAGGTGACCCACCGGACCCAGTTCACCGCGGTCCCGTGGATGCGCGGGCACTTCCTCGGTCAGGTGCAGGCCTTCGTCGACGCGTCGCAGGCCGGCGGCGACAACTTCGTCGACCGGGTCCGGCGCGGGGTCGGCACGCTCGCCGAGTCGATCCGCGATCCGCAGAGCCGAGCCAGCGTGCTCGACATCGTGCAGACACCGGCGCAGCGTGCCGTACTGGACCGGCTGACTGCGCTGATGACGCTGCTCGAAGGGCATGCCGAATTCGTGATGGACGGTGTCGGGCCGGAGGTCATCCCGACGGTGGAGCAGATCCGGGCCGGTTTCAACCGGCGCCGGGAGGCCGGCAACCCGCTGGAGAAGGCGATCCGTCGACTGCTCGGGGTCGAAGTCAAGATGCGTCAGTACGCCGAGGGCCGCAAGTTCGTGCACGGGGTCGTGGAGCGGGTCGGCATGGCCGGGTTCAACAAGATCTTCGACTCGCCGCTGACCCTGCCCCGGCTCGCAGAACTCGGCGACCCGGACGCGTGGGTGTCCCGGGTGCATGGCCCGGTCTCCGGCTCGCCGCCGACCGGCGCCTGATCCGCCGGTGGCCAGGCTCGCTCCCGAGGTCGCCGCGCTGCGGGTGGCCGTACGCCGGGCGTTGGTCCCCTACGCCGGTCGGACCGTGCTGGTGGCGTGCTCCGGCGGGCCCGACTCACTCGCCCTGGCCGCCACCGTCGCGTTCGTCGCCGCCCGAAGTGGCGTCACCGCCGGTCTGATCACCGTCGACCACCGGCTGCAGGCGGGATCCGCCGAGCAGGCTCGCCGGGTGGCCGACTGGGCGTCGGCGGTCGGGTTCGAACCGGTCGAGGTGGTGTCGGTGTCGGTTGGCCGGTCCGGCGGCCCGGAGGCGGCGGCCCGGTCCGCCCGCTACACCGCCCTGACCGACGCGGCGCACCGGTACGGTGCCGACGCCGTACTGCTCGGTCACACCCGTGACGACCAGGCCGAGACCGTGCTGCTGGCGTTGGCCCGGGGCGCCGGCCCGGCGGGTCTGTCCGGGATGCCCGTGACGCGGGAACTCTCCGGAGTGGTGCTGCTGCGACCGTTGCTGGCGGTCAGCCGGGAACAGACCAGGGCGGCCTGCGCGGCGCTCGGGCTGGACTGGTGGACCGATCCGCACAACGTCGACCCGGCCTATGCCCGTGCCCGGGTCCGGTCCGACGTACTGCCGGTGCTGGTCGCCGCGCTCGGCCCAGCGGTGGTGGCGAACCTGGCCCGGACCGCCGACCTGGTCGCCGCCGACAACGCCACGCTGGACGCGCTGGCGGTCGCGGCCCTCGAACAGGCGCGGACCGATACCGGCGGGGTGTCCGTCGCGGTTCTCGCCGGCCAGCCGGCGGCGGTCCGGACCAGGGCGTTGCACCGGTGGGCCCGCGAGCTCGGTGCGCCGGGCGGCGCGCTGGCGCACCGGCACGTCGAGGCGCTGGACGCCCTGGTGACGGCCTGGCGCGGGCAGCAGGCGGTCCACCTGCCCGGCGGGATCGAGGTGAGCCGTCGCGCCGGCGTACTCGCGGCACCCGGTGCCGACCCGTCCGGCGGCGGTCAGCCGGTCCGGACGGAGCCTACGCCGACCGGTCCTACGCCGACCGGCCCGGCCGGGGCCGGCCCGACGCCGGCTGGCTCGATCTCGTCTACGTCCACCCGGGACCGGTCGCGAAACGTGTTGCGATAGGCCAGCGGGGTCGTGCCCACCCGCCGGTTGAAGTGGTGGCGCAGCGTGGCGGCATCGCCGAAGCCGCACCGTCGGGCGACCACGTCCACGCCGAGGTTGGTCTCCTCCAGCAGTTGCCGGGCGAGTAGCACCCGCTGCCCGGTGAGCCATTCGTGAGCGGTGGTGCCGGTTTCGGCGCGGAAGCGGCGGGCGAACGTACGCGGGGCCATGTGCGCCCGGGCGGCCAGCTCGTCGACGTTCACCGTGACGTCGAGGTTGGCCTGCATCCAGTTGAGGACGGGCTCCAGGGTGGCGGCCGTCGGGCTGACCGGGATGGGTGTCTCGATGTACTGCGCCTGGCCGCCGTCACGGTGCGGCGGCACCACCATCCGGCGGGCGAGCTTGGTGGCCAGTGCCGAGCCGTGTTCCTGGCGTACCAGGTGCAGGCAAGCGTCGATGCCGGCGGCCGTGCCGGCGCTGGTGAGCACGTTGCCGTCGTGGACGTAGAGCGAGTTGCACTGGACCCGGGCGTTCGGGTACCGGCGGGCCAGCTCGTCGGCGTACTTCCAATGGGTGGTGCACTCGCGGCCGTCGAGCAGGCCGGCGGCGCCGAGCACGAAGGCGCCCGAGCAGACGCTGAGCAGGGTGGCGCCGCGCCGGTCGGCGGCGCGTAGCGCGGCCAGGACGGCCGGCGGCACGGTGGGGCGGGTGGTGGCGGCGGGGACGGCGACCAGGTCGGCGTCGCCGACCGGCCCGAGGTCGGCGGTCGGGACGACGGCGAACCCGGAGGTGCTGCGGACCGGGGCACCGTCGACGGTGCAGACGTCGAAGCGGTAGCCGGGGAAGCCGTCCGCGGTGCGGTCCAGACCGAAGACCTCGCAGACCACCCCGAGCTCGAACGCTGCCACGCCATCGAGCGCGATCACCGCGACGGTACGGATCATGCGGCCCAGTCTAGCCCGACGATGGCAGAAAATCGATTAACAGTGGCATTGCTGCCACTGTCGGCGAGTGTCCGCCGCTCGCACACTGGTGTACAGACGTCCGGTGCGCACCGGCGGCAGACCCACCACCCACTAGCTCGAAGGTGACCGCCGCCATGGAACTACTCGTCGTTGTATCGATCATCATTTTGTTGGCCGCCGCCTCCGCGGCCGGTCTGACCCGCGACAGCCGCGACTCGGCGGACTGGCGACCGAGCCAGGACGGATACCGCCGGCCCCCATCAGGCACCGACGGCCGCGGCTAGCGCCGGCCCGAGTGACGGACGGCCAGCGGGATGCGGCAGGCTTAGGGCATGGCTGACGGCTCCTGGTACGACGCCGACATCGACCACGTGATCATCACCGAGGAACAGATCCGCGAGAAGACCGCCGAGCTCGCCAAGCAGGTCGCCACCGACTACGTCGACGTCGACGGTGGGCTGCTGCTGGTCTGCGTACTCAAGGGCGCGGTCATGTTCATGGCCGACTTCGCCCGGGCGCTCGGTCGGCAGGGCCCGCCGGTCGAGTTGGAGTTCATGGCGGTGTCCTCGTACGGACACGGCACCACCTCCTCCGGCGTGGTGCGGATCCTCAAGGATCTGGAGCGGGACATCGCCGGCCGGCACGTGCTGGTGGTCGAGGACATCATCGACTCCGGCCTGACCCTGTCCTGGCTACTGAAGTACCTGGAGTCACGGTCCGCGGCGAGCGTCGAGGTCGTCGCCCTGTTCCGCAAGCCGGAGGCGGTCAAGGTGCCGATCCCGGTGCAGTACGTCGGCTTCGACATCCCGACCGAGTTCGTGGTCGGCTACGGCCTCGACTTCGCCGAGCGGTACCGCGAGCTGCCGTACGTCGGGGTGCTCAAGCCCGAGGTGTACGCCCGCTGAGCGGCCAGTTGGCCACCTCGGCGGGAAGACTCGCCTGGACGTCCAGGCCGCTTTCAGTAAACAGCGCTACGGTGTTCGGTGGTGCGGACGAACGACCGCATCAGCGTGGGGCCAACGTCGCGGAAGCGGCCAGTATCGGGCCGGGCGGGCCGGCTGACCGGGCTCGCGGACGCGCACCACGCCCCCACGGTGTACCTTCGAATGACCGTGGCGCGCGGTTGGCGCCTCGGGGTCGCTAACCAGACGGTCAGAATGTCGATCAGGAGGGTCCGGGCGCTGCGGCGCTCGACAAACGTATGGAACGTACGCGTTTCTTCCGCCGGCCGGTGGTCTGGATCATCCTGGTGATCATCGGTGCGATTGCGCTCAGCTCCTTCTTCACCAACGGCCCCAGCTACCACAAGGTGGACACCTCTGTGGCGCTGGAGCGACTGGAGCAGGGCGGGATCGACAAGGCGATATTCCAGGACCGGGAGCAGACGCTCCGCCTCGACCTCGCCGAGACCGAAACGTTCGGCGAGACCCAGACCGACCGGATCGAGGCACAGTTCCCGTACGAGGTCGGCGGTGAGATCTGGGCCGAGGTGCTGGCCGCCAAGGAGGCTGGGCGGGTCACCGGCCCGGCCGAGGCCGAGGTCTCGTCGGACAGCATCTTCATCACGCTGCTGGTGAACCTGCTGCCCATCGCGATCCTGGTGATCCTGCTGCTGCTGTTCATGTCGCAGATGCAGGGCGGCGGGTCCCGGGTGCTCAACTTCGGCAAGTCCAAGGCGAAGATGATCACCAAGGACACGCCGAAGACCACCTTCGCCGACGTCGCGGGCTCCGAGGAAGCTGTCGAAGAGCTGACGGAGATCAAGGACTTCCTGCAGAATCCGGCGAAGTACCAGGCCCTCGGTGCAAAGATTCCCAAGGGCGTGCTGCTGTTCGGCCCGCCGGGCACCGGTAAGACGCTGCTCGCCCGTGCGGTCGCCGGCGAGGCAGGGGTGCCGTTCTACTCGATCTCCGGCTCCGACTTCGTCGAGATGTTCGTCGGCGTCGGTGCCAGCCGGGTCCGTGACCTCTTCGAGCAGGCCAAGGCGAACGCGCCGGCGATCGTCTTCGTCGACGAGATCGACGCCGTCGGCCGGCACCGTGGCGCCGGCATGGGCGGCGGCCACGACGAGCGGGAACAGACCCTCAACCAGCTGCTGGTCGAGATGGACGGCTTCGACACCAAGGGCGGCGTGATCCTCATCGCGGCCACCAACCGGCCGGACATCCTGGACCCGGCGCTGCTGCGTCCCGGCCGGTTCGACCGGCAGATCCCGGTGGACGCCCCCGACATGGAGGGCCGCAAGTCCATCCTGCGGGTGCATGCCCGGGGCAAGCCGTTCGCCCCGGACGTCGACCTGGACGCGGTGGCCCGCCGTACCCCCGGGTTCAGCGGTGCCGACCTGGCCAACGTGATCAACGAGGCGGCGTTGCTGACCGCCCGCCAGGACGCCCGGGCCATCACCAACGAAGCCCTGGAGGAGTCGATCGACCGAGTGGTCGCCGGCCCGCAGCGGCGGACCCGGGTGATGGGCGACAAGGAAAAGAAGATCACCGCCTATCACGAGGGCGGTCACGCCCTGGTCGCCTGGGCGCTGCCGCACGCCGCCCCGGTGCACAAGGTGACCATCCTGTCCCGTGGTCGTTCCCTCGGCCACACCCTGGTGCTGCCGACCGAGGACAAGTACACCCAGACCCGCGCCGAGATGATCGACACCCTGGCGTACGCCCTCGGTGGCCGGGCCGCCGAGGAACTGGTCTTCCACGAGCCCACCACCGGCGCCGGCAACGACATCGAGAAGGCCAGCGCGTTGGCCCGCGCGATGGTGACCCAGTACGGCATGAGCGCCAAGCTCGGTGCCGTCAAGTACGGCACCAGCGGCGACGAGCCGTTCCTCGGCCGCACGATGGGCCACGAGCGGGACTACTCCGACACCGTGGCCGCCGAGATCGACGGCGAGGTGCGGGCCCTCATCGAGCTGGCGCACGACGAAGCCTGGGAGATCCTCGTCGAGTACCGCGACATCCTCGACAACATGGTCCTGGAGCTGATGGAGCGGGAGACCCTCTCCACCGCCGACATGGCCAGGATCTGCGAGCGGGTGGTCAAGCGGCCGCCCATGGCACCGTTCAACGGCTTCGGCAAGCGGCTGCCATCGACGGAGCCGCCGGTGCTCACTCCGGCCGAGAAGGAGAACCTCGGCCGCGAGGCCGCCGCCGACGGAGCTCAGGCAGTCGTCGGCGGTGGCATGTCCGCCAACTCGGACGGCACCTCCTGAACAGCTCGAGTCAGTCCAGCGCGTCGTCGACCGAACCGGACGACGACGCGCTGGACTATCTGGCCGCCCGCCTGATCAACGGCAAGCTCAACGGCACCCCGGTCGAACGCTCCGTCGATCTGCCCCGGATCGAACACGCCGTACGGGAGATCCTGATCGCCGTCGGCGAAGACCCGGACCGGGACGGGCTACAGCAGACGCCGGCCCGGGTGGCCCGGGCGTACGCCGAGCTGTTGGCCGGGCTGCGGGCCGACGCCGCCCAGGTGCTCACCACCACCTTCGAGGCCGACCACGACGAGTTGGTGCTGGTCCGCGACATCGAGGTGATGTCGCTGTGCGAGCACCACATGCTGCCGTTCCGGGGAGTCGCGCACATCGGGTACATCCCGGGCAGCACCGGGCGGATCACCGGCCTGTCGAAGCTGGCCCGCCTCGTCGAGGTCTACGCCCGCCGGCTGCAGGTTCAGGAGCGGCTGACCTCGCAGATCGCCGACATGCTGATGAGCCGGCTGGAGCCGCGCGGAGTGGTCACCGTGCTGGACTGCGAGCACATGTGCATGGCCATGCGGGGCATCCGCAAGGCCGGGGCCAGGACAATCACCTCCGCCGTACGCGGCGTCTTCCAGCGCGACGCCAAGTCCCGCGCCGAGGCGATGAGCCTGATCATCCACGGCTGACGAGGGCGGCCACCGCCAGCACACCGGCCAGCAGCAGCGGGGCCGCGCAGGCCAGGATGCCGACCAGCGGTGTCCGGTCGACACGCTGGCCGGGCACGGCGAACACGAAGCCCACCGCCAACCAGCCGATCCCGAACGCGGCCAGCGGCATGATCAGACCGCAGCTGAGTACGTAGCCGAGCGGGGCGCTGACGCCGGCCGCGATGAACAGGGCGACCTGAATCAGCAGCACGATCACCGCGAACGGCCCGTAGACCAGCAGGTTGCGCAGCCACACCGGGAACCCGCCCGGCGCCAACGGCCCGGCCGCCTGGCCGAGCGACTGCCCGGCCAGGGTCGCGGTCGCGGCTGATATCTCGGCCGCGGCCCGGTCGATCGCGGACTGACGGGCCGGATCACCGCCGGCCTGGATCGCCGCCCGCCGCGCGGCCACCTCGGACTGCGGCGGGTCGAGCGTGGCCGCTGGTACGCCGAGCGCGAGCAACTGGTGCCGTTGGGCGGCGAGCCGGTCGCGTACGTGGGCCGGATCACCGGCCGGGCCCGCTGCCGGGCGGGCCGTGAGCGGTGGTTGGCGCAGCCGGGCGAGTCGGCGGGCCGCCGCCGTGTACTCGGCCCAGTCGCCGGAGTCGGTCGGCGTCACGCCGCCTCCCTTCCCGTGCCGGGCACCGCCGCGCGACGAAACGGCACGAAGACGGTGTGCCGGTCGGTCTGACCGTCGTACAGCAGGCCCCGCTGGTGACGTGGCTGCCACTGGGGCAGCCGATCGGCAAGCCCGGGCATCCCGGTCACCGGCCGGTCGAGCAGGACGAGTCCGGCGATCAACTCCGGGCTGGGGCCGAGGAAGGCAGTGAAGGGAGCCGCCTGCTGCCAGCAGGAGAGCAGATGGATGCCCCGGCCCGGCCCGGAGTCCAGCAGGTTGCGCAGCCGGGCGGCGGCTGGCCCACCGAGTTCGAGCACGTCGGCCGTTGCGACTATCAGGTAGGCCGGCCCGGTCTCCTCGCCCAGGGTGCGCAGGATGTCGAGGTCGACCAACTCGGTGGGCTGCCGGCCCTCGATCAGGTCGGTCAGCGCGGCCAGCTGCGACCGGTCGTGCTCGCCGAAGGAGACGAACAGCATGCGGGCCGAGCCGGGTGGATGGTGCGCCGCCAGGCTGAGCACCGCCGTGGCCAGCAGGTCAGCCGTCAGGTCGCGGGAACCGAAGATGGCGAGGTGGCGCCCGGGGGCACGTTCGAACCGGAACTCCGCCGACCGTTGCGGCACCTCGACGGCCTGCCCGAGCAGGCAGCTCGGCGGCTCGGTCGGACCGGCCAGCGCCTGCCGGTAGCCGGCATGCAAGGCCAGGTCGGGCTGGCGGTACCCGGCGAAGACCTGCGGCGGTCGGGTTTCGGTGTCCCGGTGGGACCAGATCTGCTGACGCAGCCGCGTCAGCCCGGGCAGATCGGCGTACGGGTCCGGGAAGTTGACGGTGCGTTCGTGTCCGCGGATGGCTCCCCGAGGCCCGCCCAGGCCGCCTGCGGTGTTGACGACCGCGCTGCCCACCGGCAGCCCGACCGCCGAGTCGTTGTTCGGCTCCAGCAGCCAGTCCCCACCGGGCAGCGCCACCCGTACCGGGAACTGGGTCAACAGTGACTCGTTGTGCCGCCAACCGTCCCCGTCGACGTCGCCCCGCCGATCGCCGCCACCGGTGTCGGCGACCAGCAGGTGGACGCCGCAGCCGCGGCCGGCTCTGGCGACGCGTTCCAGCAGCTCGGCGGCCTCGGCGGCGGTACCCGTACCCGGATCGAGCAGTGGTGCCGGATCCTTGAGCACCCCGAGGATCCGGCCGATCCCGGCGGCCGTGGCGAGCTCGGTGAACTTGCTGGTGCCGTTGCGGCCGGCCAGCCAGGTGCGCCGGTCGACCTCGGCGGCGAGCAACCGCAGCACGGACAGCGCGTACTCCGGGTCGGCCTCGGCCCCGGCGGTGGCCACGTGCGGCAGCCAGGACGGGTCCGCGTCGGTGGGCAACACACTGGCGAATGACTCGCCGGGCGACAGATCCACCAGGTGTACGGCGAGATCGGCCGGCCGGTGCCGGACCGCGAGCCCGTACAGGATGGTGACCACGAACTCGTCCACGCCCGACCCCGGCTGCCCCGCGACCAGCCAGTGCGGGGTGATGTCGTTGAACCTGAGCACCACCTGCCGGTGGCCGTCGAAGCCGGCACCGGCGGCCAGGCCCGCCGTGGCGGACTCCGTCCACAGCTGCGTCGTCGGGTCGGGAAGCAACTCGGCCAGCGGCGGGCGTCCGCCGGCGTCGGCTGCCGCCACCAGCTCGGCACCGACCCGGTCGATCAGCTGCTGGGGTGGTCCGGCGTCCAGGTACGCCGGTGCGCTCAGCCCGCCCGGCCGCCCGGCTGCCGCCGCCGACGGGTCGCTGAAGGAGTCCCCGGGTGGGTCACCGATCAGGACGTGCGGATTCCTCAGCCGTACGACCGTGCTGCGTGGCAGTTCGGTGCGGGTCTGTTCCGGAGTCAACGGCGGCGGTGGCCACCCCGCGACGACCAGATGCAGGCCGTGTTCGGGACCGGCCTGGGCGAGTCGGTCGATCCGCCCGAGATCGCCGCCATCGGTCGACTCCGGCAGTGAGGCGATCAGCAACAGCATGAAGCGTCCCTGCCGGTGGTGCCGGGTCACCGTCGGGCGGGCCGGCCGGATCCACTGCTCGGCCTCGGCCAACGCGGCGCGTAGACCGGTGAGTTCGGTGGCCGCCGGGCGGAGCACCCCGCCGTCGATCAGCCGTTGGAACGGCGCGAGGACGCCTTGGCGGTTCGTTTCGATGCCGTCCACCGTCCGCACGACCAGCCGGCGTTGTGGTACGGCGGCCAACAGCCGCAGCAGCGTGGCGCGGAGCAGCCCGGCCACCCGCTGGTCCCGTACGTCGCCGTCGATTGCCAGATGACCGGTGCCGAGAAATGGCACGAGGACCGGGAACCGGGCGTCGTCGAGTGGCTGCGCGATCCCGATCCGCAGGTAGCCGGTGGGTTCCAGACCGCCGATCGGCATGGCGGGGGTCTGCGCGTCCAGCGGCGCGCCCCACCAGCCGGGTGCCAGCCGCGCCGCGAGGCTGCGGAGCTGTTCGGCGATCTCGTGCTGGCTCGTGTCGATGCCTCCGCCGGCCGGGGCGGGGTGCCCGGCCGGCCCGAGCGCGGCGAGGGCGGTGGCGGCGGAGCGGTGCAGCGCGGCGGCGCGGTCCAGAGCCGTGCCCATCTCGACCACCTGCCTACCACTTGACTGGACGCCCTAGGTTCGGGCGCCGGTTGAGTTCAGACCTGAGACGGTATCCCAGCCGGCTGACGACCGGCGGCCGACGGCCGACGTTTGGCGATTCATCAGTACTCACCTGGTACTTCGCCGGATATGTGACCAATCAGGACGCCGGTCGGCTATTCAGTCTCATGTTGGAGACGGATACTGTCGAAGGGTGGAACAGACGCAACCGGCGACCCCCGTACGCCGGGGCTGGGTGCCCCGGCAGCGGACCGCTCCCGGCGTCATGCCACCGCCGGTCGTTCCGCCCGGCCGCCGGTTGCGCCTGGCGCTGGCGCTGGCCGCCGGCATCACCGCGTTGCTCTGTCTCGGCGGCGCCGGTGTCGCCTTCGTGTTCTACGCCAACGTCACCACCCCGGATCGGGGCACCCCGCAGAGCGCGGTACGCGGCTACCTGGTGGCCTACCTCTACCATCGTGACGACGTCCAGGCCGCGACCTATGTCTGTGCGGAACCGGATCTTTCGGGGATCGAGCAGCTGCGGTCCAGTGTCCTCGCCTACGAGGAGCGCGCCAACGTGCGCGGTGTGGTGCAGGTGCTCGGGGTCACCGTCCAGGCGGAGTCGGCCGCAGAGGCGGTGGTGGTCGCGACCATCCACCGGACGCTGCCGTCCGGGTCCACCAACTACCGGTTCTCGGACGAGTGGCGCTTCACCGCTGTCGACGAGGGTGGTTGGCGCGTCTGTGGGGCGGGGAAGCTGGAGTGAGCCGGCGCGGCTACTCGACCCACACCAGGTGGACCGGGATCTCCACCGACTCCGGCGGCCGGCCTGTCCAGATCCAGCGATACCAGTCGACCTCCGGCATCGCCCGCAGGACGATGTCGCCGTCCGTTCCGGTGTGTAGCTCGGTCACGGCGCGCAGGTCGCGGCGCTCCTGACCGTCCTTCATCTGCACCAGGCGGCGGCCGGTCAGCGGGCCCGCGTCGACGGCCGGGGTGGGAAATCGGCTCGTCGGTGCGTCCAGGGAGACCAGCCGGGACAGGACGTCGTCCCGGGTCGGTGCGGTTTGCGTCTCATCCGGACGCTCCACCCATACCCGATCGATCGGCACCAGCGGCGCGAACACCTCGACCTGCTCCGCCTCTGCCCGGTACCACTCCTGTTCCGGCAACACCGGCACGTAGGTGCGGCTGTTCTGGACGATCTTGTTGTCGCTGCGTAGCTCCCCGCGCCAGCCGGTGCCGGGCAGGCCGATCAGCACCCGTCGACCGTGCAGCTGCGCCTCGGTGACCGCCGGCACCAGCGCCAGCGGTCGCGGCGGTCGGGGTGCCCAGTCGGGCTGGTCGGCGAAGGGGTCCGGCATCGGTTCCCGGGTCAACGTAGGTCACCGTTACCTCTCAGTGGGCTTTAGTGAGCGCACGGTTGGTAGTCCTGCCTTGCGGTAGGACGGTCCCGGTC
>NZ_JBHMIM010000096.1:0-13895 GCF_048060115.1 Micromonospora sp. LOL_023 | reverse complement strand
CCTGGGCCTGGCCGCCGAGTTTGCCTTCGGTGCCGACTTCGCGGGCGACTCGGGTGACTTCGTCGGCGAACAGCGACAGTTGGTCGACCATGGTGTTGACGGTGGATTTGAGTTCGAGGATTTCGCCCCGGGCGTCGACGGTGATCTTCTGCGACAGGTCGCCCTTCGCCACCGCCGTGGAAACCTGCGAGATGTTTCGGACCTGGCTGGTGAGGTTGCCGGCCAGCTGGTTGACGTTCTCGGTGAGGTCACGCCAGGTGCCGGAGAGGCCCCGCACCTGGGCCTGGCCGCCGAGCTTGCCCTCGATGCCGACCTCGCGGGCGACCCGGGTGACCTCGTCGGCGAACCACGACAGCTGATCCACCATCGTGTTGACGGTCGACTTCAGCTCCAGGATCTCACCCTGGGCGGCCACGGTGATCTTCTGCGACAGGTCGCCCTTGGCGACGGCGGTGGAGACCTGGGCGATGTTGCGGACCTGGGCGGTCAGGTTCGACGCCATCGAGTTGACGCTGTCGGTGAGGTCCTTCCAGGTGCCCGCCACGTTCGGCACCTGGGCCTGGCCGCCGAGCTTTCCTTCCGTGCCGACCTCGCGGGCGACCCGGGTGACCTGTTCGGCGAAGAGCCGCAGCGTGTCGGTCAGCATGTTGATCGTGTCGGCCAGCTCGGCCACCTCGCCCTTGGCCGACACGGTGATCTTCTGGGACAGGTCACCGCGGGACATCGCGGTCGCCACCTGCGAGATGGACCGCACCTGATGGGTGAGGTTCGACGCCATCGAGTTGACGTTGTCGGTGAGGTCCTTCCACGTACCGGAGACGCCCTTGACCCGGGCCTGGCCGCCGAGTTTGCCTTCGGTGCCGACCTCGCGGGCGACCCGGGTGACCTCGTCGGCGAACGACGAGAGCTGGCCCACCATCGTGTTCACCGTCCGGCCGATCCGCAGGAACTCGCCGCGCAGCGGCTGCCCGTCTATCTCCAGCTCCATGTGCTGGGACAGGTCACCCTCGGCGACCGCCCGGATGACCCGGGCGATCTCCGTCGTCGGCCGCCCGAGGTCGTCGATCAGCGCGTTGATCGCCTGGTGGTTGTCGGCCCAGGCGCCACCGAACCCCTCCTCGTCGAGACGCTCGGTGAGCCGGCCGTCGCGTCCCACGATCCGGCTGATCCGCCGGAGGTCGAGGTGCTGGCGCTCCTGCAGCGAGACGACCTCGTTGAAGGCGTCCGCCACCTCACCGGCCACGCCGATCCGGCGGGGCAACCGCACCTTGAGATCTCCCTGGCCGACCCGGCGCAACGCCTCGGCCAGCTCGGCCAGTAGCGCGGTCTCGTCCAGGGCAGGTCGGCGGTCGGTGGAAAGCTCGTTGGCGCGGGTCATCAGGGTCCTTCCGTGGATACTTCGGCCTTCAGACCGGGGAGGAAACGGAACTCCGGCGGAGCAGGGCAGGGAGAGCCGATCCGCCACCGAGCGCGACCGCCCGCACAAGCTGACCACTCGGCTCGTTCGTGAAACCCAACCGATCGTGATCGAGGACCTGACCGTACGCAACATGGTCGCCAACCACAGCTTGGCCCGCGCCATCTCGGACGCGGCATGGCGGCAGTTCCGCAACATTCTGGCCGCCGGGCTGGCGGTGTCTGCCTGCGGAGGCGGTGCAGGACCTCAACGAGAGTCCTCCTCTCGGACGGGCGGTCGCCGGCAAAACAGGAAGCCCCGAGGGTGACCAAGGGAATCCCCGCCCTCTAGGGCGGGGAGGAAGTCAGGGCTCCTCGCTCAGCTCAGGGAGTGAGCTGGTCCCATCATCACTCGACTACCGTGGCACATGCGAGGTGCACGACAGTAACGATGGGCCAGGCGATCGGAGGAACTGGCAGGTGTCAGCAAGGGCCGAGCGTCCTACCGCCGGTACTGTGAGTGAACATGTCCGGCGGGTTCGCCTGCCGGCCGACCGGCGGACACCGGCCACCGCCCGTGCGGTGGTGCGGTCCGTGCTGTCCGATGCTTCACTGGACGAACTGCTCAACGAGGCGCTCCTGCTGACTACCGAGCTGTCCACCAATGCCGTCGTGCACGCCGGAACCGAGTTGGTCATCGAGGTGGTAGCCGACGAGGTCGGGCTGACCGTGACGGTCACCGACTTCGCCGCCGGGCCGATCGAGAAGGTCGCCGCACTGCCCCGCAACGAGCGGCAGGACATCTCGCAGGTGTCCGAGCGCGGTCGCGGTCTGCTGCTCGTCGACCACTTCGCCAGCCGGTGGGGCACCACGCACCAGCCGAGCGGCAAAGGGGTCTGGTTCCGGCTCGACCGGCGCGGGACCCCGTCGGCGACCGACATCATGCCGCCGTGGCACGGCGGCATCACCTCCGCTCCGCCACCGGACCGCGAACACCAGCCGGCGGTGCCCAGCGCCGCGACCCTCGCCTCACTGCTGCAGACCGGCCCGGAGCCGCATTCGGACGACCCGCTCGCCGACCTCGCCGCCAACCTGCTTGCCCGGGTCGCCGACCTGGTCGGCGCGGCCGGTGGCACGATCCGGTTGAACCGCGGTGACGGCCACGGCGCCCAGATCCTCGCCCGCTACGGTCGGTCACCGCGCTCCGGCGAGATGCTGCGGGTGCCGCTGACCGTGCACCGGCCGTACTCCGGGGAGCTGGAGCTCGACGCCGCGCCGTCGGACTACGCCGGCCCGCTGGCCGCCCTCGTCGCCGAACGGCTCTCGCTGCACCTGGAGAACGACCGGCTGCGCCGGGCCGACCTGCGGCGGCAGACCTGGCTGACCTTCCTCGCCGAGGCGAGTGAACTACTCGCCCAGTCGCTCGACGTGGACCTGACGATGGCGCTCATCCCGCAGCTGGTGGTGCCCCGGCTCGGCCAGTGGTGCGCGGTGCACACCGCCGACGAATGGGGGCAGTTGCAGCTGGCGGCGGCCAGCCACGCCGACGAGACGGTGCTGCCCGCGCTGCACGCGGCGCTGCGTGAGTCGGGTCAAGACTCGGTGATCGCCCGGCTACGGGAGGCGTCGCGCAGCGGATCGCAGGTGCCGCTCGGCACGCCGATGGAGGGGTTCGCCGTACCGCTGGTCGCCCGCGGACAGCGGCTGGGCACCCTCGCCGTCGGCCGCCACCAGCGACACCGGCACGACCCGGACGAGGTGGCGGTCCTCGAGGACGTGGCCAGGCGCGCCGCGCTGGCCATCGACAACGCCCGCATCCACCAGGAACGCCGGAAGGTGGCGCACACCCTGCAGCAGTCGTTGCTTCCGCCGGTGCTGCCCGCGATCGGCGGCATCGGCCTGGCCGCCGAGTACGTCCCCAGCGGGGACGCGGTCGAGGTCGGCGGCGACTTCTACGACGTGGTGCCGCTGCCGGACGGCCGCTGGCTGGTGGTCGTCGGTGACGTCTCCGGCAAGGGCGTGCAGGCGGCCACGGTCACCGGGCTGGTCCGCGACGTCATCCGGGTGCTGGTCCGCGACGGCAAGGCACTGCCCGAAGTGCTCGCCCGACTCAACGACACCCTCGTCGAGCGGGGCGGCGGACGCTACTGCACCCTGGCGATGGCCGCGGTCAGCGTCTCACCCGATCAGCGCCTCGACCTGCGGTTGCATCTGGCCGGGCACGACCGGCCGTTGCTGATCAGCGGCGACGGTCGGGCGCGGTTCGTCGGCACCGGCGGGACGGCGCTGGGCCTGCTGGAGGAGATCGCGGCACCGTCGGTGGAGCTCAGCCTGGCACCCGGGGAATCGCTGGTGTTCTACACCGACGGAATCACCGAGCGGCGCAACGGCCGGGAGTTGTACGGCACGGAGCGGCTTCGCCGGGCGGCGGCACCGCTGGCCGGCTTTTCCGCCGAGGTGGTGGCGGCGCGGCTGCGGACCGCGACGTTGGACTTCTCGGTCGAGGCACCGCGCGACGACATCGCGATCCTGGTGATCCGCAATGAGCCGACGGCCGGTGCCCGGTCGGCAGATCGGCCGTCCGGGCGGCGCTGACCGCGTCCGGGCGGCGCTGACCGCGTCCGGGCGGCGCTGACCGCGGCCGGGCGGCTCCTGGCCGGCTCCGGGAATCCGCTGGCTCACAGGCCGCCGGTGAGGCGACCGGGGGCCAGCCGGTGCCGCGGGTCGAACCGCTGCTTCAGCTCGCGTAGCCGGGTCAGGCCCGGCACCTGCCCCCAGATGTCGATGGCCCGACGGACCTCGGCTGGCGCGGTCAGCACCACGCAGGTCCCGCGCCGGGCGGCCAGCACGGTGCGCACCGTGGACAGGATCCCGGCGACCCGGTCCGGTGCCGTCGAACCGGGCAGCGCGGCGTGCACCAGGCCGGTGCCGGCGCAGCCGCGGACCGCGACCGGGGCACCGAACGCGTCCCGCAGGGCGTAGATCGCGGCGTACAGGTGGGCGGGTGGCACGTCGAGCCGGATGGCGATGTCTCCGGCGGCGAACGGATAGTGCTGCCACCAGGTCGGCGGCTGGTCTGCGGCGCTGGCGTCACCGCTGAGCAACGCGACCGCGCTGGCGGTGCGGTGCCGGGTCGAGACCGGCTCGCCCTCGAACAGCACCGCGAGGGAGCCGGTGCGACCGGTACGGGCGGCCGCCGGGGAACCCGGCGGCAGATCCAGCTCGATCGCGGCGGGGTGCAGCCCGGTTTCGGTCAGCTCACTGACCAGATCGTGCGCCTCCAGCGGAGTGGCCACGCCGCGGCGCACCCATTGGCGGCTGGCCGGGGCCGGCTGGAGCCGGACCGTCGCGGAAACCAGGACCGCCAGAGCTCCCTGCGAACCGCAGAGCAGACTGGGCAACTCGTCGCCGTCGGCGGTATCCGGCACCGCTCGGACCAGCTCGCCGGTGGCGTCGACGTAGTCGACCCCGATCACCTGGCGGCATGGCGACCCGTGCTGGTGACTCAACGGCCCGGCCTCGTCGGCGGCGACGATCCCACCCAGGGTGGCGGACGGTGACGGCGGATCGAGCGACATCCGCCAGCCCGTCCGGCCGACCGCCTGTTGCGCGGCTCGCAGCGTGGTGCCCGCGCCGACCCGCGCGGCTGCTGAGCCCGCCGGGTGGTGCCAGATCCCGGAGAGCCGACCGGTGTCCAGCACCACGTCCACATGCGACGGTATGGCACCCCAGTCGAGTTTGCTGCCCGAGCCGCGGGGGACCACCGCCAGATCGCGGTCGGCGGCCAGTCGTAGGACCTCGGCGACCGCGCCGACGGTGCCCGGCGCCACCACCCAGTCCGGTGCCGTGGTCGCCACCGCGTCGTCCGGCCCGGCCCGGCGTACGAACGGGGATCCACAGATGTCTCCCAGCCGGGCCGCCACGTCGCTCTGGTCGACCACATCGCCCCCCATTGTCGTGACCGCCACTCGGGCAATCGTACACATGTACCAATCGATGTCGAGTGAACTTTCCGCGCGTGCGCTGCCGCCGCCCGGCGCGGCTCGGGCGGTACCGTGGCCGGGTGACGACCCAGACACCCGTACCACCGGCCGCCAAGCGTGTCCCGACCGAACGCACCCATCACGGCGACACGGTCGTCGACGAGTACGCCTGGCTCGCGGTCAAGGACGACCCGGACACGATTGCCTACCTGCAGGCCGAGAACGCCTATACCGAGGGTGCCACGGCGCACCTCGCCGCGCTGCGCGAGACGCTGTTCGACGAGACGAAGCGGCGGACACAAGAGACCGATCTGTCGGTGCCGACCCGTAAGGGCGGTTACTGGTACTACACCCGTACGGTCGAGGGCCGGCAGTACGGCATCCAGTGTCGCCGACAGGTCCGTCCCGACGAGACCGACCCGCCGGCCACCACCGACGGTACGCCGCCGGACGGCGAGGAGATCCTGCTCGACGGCAACGCCCTCGCGGAGGGGCACGACTTCTTCGCCCTGGGCACTTTCGACGTCAGCGCGGACGGCCGGTGGCTGGCCTACTCCACCGACTTCTCCGGCGACGAGCGGTTCACCCTGCGGATCAAGGATCTGGCCACCGGCGAGGTGCTGCCCGACGAGGTGCCGTCGACGTTCTACGGCACCGCCTGGTCGGCCGACGGCAGCGCGCTGTTCTACCTGACCGTGGACGACGCGTGGCGTCCGTACCGCGTCTGGCGCCACCAGGTCGGCACCGCCGCCGCCGACGACGTGGTCGTCTACCAGGAGGACGACGAGCGGTTCTGGGTCGGCGTGGAGCTGACCCGCTCCGAGCGGTTCATCCTGATCGACGCGCACAGCAAGACCACCAGCGAGGTGCGTGCCCTGCCGGCCGCCGACCCGACCGCCGAGCCGCTCGTCATCGCGCCGCGCCGCCAGGGCGTCGACTACTCGGTCGAGCACCACGGGCACCGGTTCCTCATCCTGCACAACGACGGCGCCGAGGACTTCGCCCTCGCGTACACCTCTGTGGACGCACCCGGCGACTGGGTGCCGATGATCGAGCACACCCCCGGGACCCGGCTGGAGTCGGTCGACGCCTTCGCCAACCATCTGGTGGTGTCGCTGCGCACCGACGGGCTCACCGGGTTGCGGGTCCTGCCCGACGGGGGCACCGACGGCTTCGACCTGGAGTTCCCGGAGCCGATCTACAGCGTCGGGTTGGACGCCAACCCGGAGTACACGACGAACGTGGTGCGCCTGCGGTACACCTCGCTGGTCACCCCCGACTCCATCTACGACTACGACCTGGTCACCCGGACGATGGAGCTGCTCAAACGCAAGCCGGTGCTCGGCGGCTACGACCCGGACGTCTACGAGCAGCACCGCGAGTGGGCCGTCGCCGACGACGGCACCCGGGTGCCGATCTCGCTGGTGTGTCGCGCCGGCACCCCCCGCGACGGCTCCGCGCCCTGCGTGATCTACGGCTACGGCTCGTACGAGATCAGCATGGACCCGTGGTTCTCGGTGCCCCGGTTGTCGCTGCTGGACCGGGGCGTGGTGTTCGCCGTGGCGCACGTGCGCGGCGGTGGTGAACTGGGCCGCGGCTGGTACGACCAGGGCAAGATGCTGGCCAAGAAGAACTCGTTCACCGACTTCGTGGCCTGCGCGCGGCATCTGGTGAAATCGGGCTGGAGCACGGCCGACCGGCTGGTGGCCCGAGGCGGCTCGGCCGGCGGTCTGCTGATGGGTGCGGTGGTGAACCTGGCACCCGAGGCCTTCGGCGGAATCGTCGCGCAGGTGCCCTTCGTGGATGCGCTGAACACCATCCTCGATCCGTCGCTGCCGTTGACGGTCACCGAGTGGGAGGAGTGGGGCAACCCCCTTGCCGACCCGGAGGTGTACGCGTACATGCGTTCCTACACGCCGTACGAGAACGTGACTAATGCCCCGTACCCGCCGGTGGTGGCAGTGACCAGCTTGAACGACACCCGGGTCTTCTATCACGAGCCGGCCAAGTGGATCGCCAAGCTGCGTGCGGTGGCCCCCGGCGGGTCGTACCTGCTGAAGACGGAGATGGGCGCGGGACACGGCGGCCCGAGCGGCCGGTACGACGCGTGGCACGAGGAGGCGTTCGTCACCGCCTGGATCCTGGACCGGGTCGGCCTGGTCGATGGGTGACCGGGCTGGCGGCGGGCGGCGACGCGGGTGTCGTCAGTTGCCGCCCCGAAACGGACGTACCTCTAGAACCGGACGAAACCTCGAGAGGAACCCGAAGTGATCTTCCGAGCGTCGGCTCGGCCCGGCCGGCCCGATCCAACCGGATCGGGCCGGCCGGGCCGCCGTCATCGCGCTGGCCAGGATCGGTGGTCACCATCATCGGGACGTGGGAAGGGTGTGCTGGTGCGGCTCACCGTCACGCCAACGATTATGGTGGCAGTAACAACGAACTCCCGGTCCTGCGCGGACGACAGCTAGTGGAGTACCGTTCGAGCGGAATGGCTGGAGGTCGCGAATGTCCCTGACGGTGCAGACGGAGCAGCGCGGTGATGTCGTCGTCGTGTCGGTCGGTGGTGAACTGGACATGGCCACCGCACCTCAGCTCCAGGACCAGATAACGGATCTGTTGGACAAAGGCCGCAGTCGGCTGGTCTTCGATCTGGCCGACGTGTCGTTCTGCGACTCCACCGGCCTGTCGGTGTTCGTACGGGCGAAGAACGGCTGCGACGAGGCCGGCGGAGTCGTGCGGCTCGCCGCACCGCAGCGTGGCGTCCTGCGCATTCTGGAGGTCAGCGGGCTCGTCGAGGTCCTGCAGACCTTCCCCACGGTCGACGAGGCGGTCTCGTCGCCACTACCGGCCCCCGCCGACTGAGCCGGCCACGCCGACTCGGTCCGGCGCGGTCACGCCCGATCCGGCTGACCCACCTCGTCTTCGATCCACCGTGGACGGGAGATCGCCCAGCCGGTGCCGGTCTGCACCAGTAGCGCCACGAAGAGCAGACCGACCGGCAGCGCCCAGCCGCCGGTCCACTCGTACAGCAGGCCGATCGAGAGCGGCCCCAGAGCGGCGATCAGGTACCCGACGCTCTGCGCGAACGCCGACAGCGACACGACGCCGGCGTTCGTCCTCGCCCGTAGCCCGATCATGGCCAGGGCCATCGGGAAGGTCCCCTGCCCCAGCGCGAGTAGCACCATCCAGACCAGCGCACCATCGTACGGCAGCCACAGCAGGCCGGCGTAACTCAACGCCGACGCCAGCGCGGTGCCCAGTACGAGTGGCCGCAAATTGGTCAGGCGGGCGGCGAGCGTCGGCATGCCCAGCGCGATCGGCACACTGACGGCGGTCACCCCGGCCAGCAACAGCCCGGCCGTCCCGGGGCTGAAGCCGGAGTCGCGGAACAGCTGCGCCAACCAGCCCATCTGAGCGTACGCCGCGAACGACTGTGCCCCGAAGAACCCCGCCATCAGCCATCCCAGACGGGTTCGCCCTGCCCGGATCGCGGGCCGGGCAGCCGGCTCGTGGGCAGCGGGTGGCCGCTGCCGGGCGCGCCAGGCGATCGGCAGCCAGATCACGGCGGCAGCGGCGGCGACCAGGGCCCAGAAGCCGAGCCCGACCCGCCAGGTTCCACCGGCGTGCGCGATCGGAACGGCCGCGCCGGCCGCCACCGCTGCGCCGACCGTCAGCGACATCATGTACGCGCCGGTGACCAGCCCGACACGGTGTGGAAAGTACTGCCGGACGAGCATCGGCAGCAGGACGTTCGCCACGGCGATCCCGGCCAACGCCAGAGCGCTGGTGAGGACGAACAACCAGCCCGTTCGCGTGGTGACCCGGAGCAGTTGGCCGATGGCCAGCGCGCCCATCGAGGCGACCAGCAGGCGTGGCGGCGAAACCCGGCGGACCAGCCACGGGGTGGTGGCCCCGACCGCCGCGAACGCCAGGGCCGGCAGGGTGGTCACCACGCCGGCCTGCAGCCCGGACAGCGGTAGCCCGGTCCGCACCTCGCTGAGCAGCGGCCCGAGGCTGGTGATCGCGGCCCGGAGGTTCAGCGCGACGAGCACCATCGCGGCCAGTACCAGAGCGCCGCCCTGCACCGCCGGCGGCAGCGCGGCGGTGGACCTACGGACCACCGGAGCGTGGGCCACCGGGACCGCCGGTGCGGTCCGGCGCGGGGTTTCCCGGCCGGCGAGGGCAGTTGGCGGCGTCATGCCTCTCATCCTAAAATCATGGGATGATTTATGGTCGGGTGATGTAACGGATGACACCCTCGGTGAATTCCTCGGTCGAGACCGGTTCCGCGGGGCGGCGACCGCCCCGACAGACCCTGGTCCGCCAGGTGATCGAGTCGCTACGCGAGCAGATCGCCGCCGGCGACTGGCCGCTCGGGTCGCGGATCCCGACCGAGCCACGGCTGGCCGAGGCGCTCGGAGTCGGGCGCAACACGGTCCGTGAGGCGGTGCGGGCGCTGGTGCACGCCGGTGTCCTCGAATGCCGACAAGGGTCCGGGACGTACGTCGTCTCAACCGACGAACTCGCCAGCGCCGTGGCTCGGCGGTGTGCGACCGCTGAGTGGCGGGAGACCGTGGAGGTCCGGCGGGCCTTCGAGGTCGAGGCGGCCCGGCTCGCCGCGTCGCGGCGTACCCCGGACGATCTGCGACTGCTCGACCAGGCGCTGGCCGACCGGGAGGCTGCCTGGCGAACCGGCGACCTGGCCCAGTTCGTCGAGGCCGACGTGGCCCTGCACCAGGCGATCCTGGCGGCGGCGCACAATGACATGCTCGCGGAGCTCTACGCCTCGATCGGGGCGGCGATGCGGGCGACCGTCGCCGAAGCGGTCGGCCCTCAGATGCACCCGGACCAGCATGTCGACCACGCCCGGCTGGTGACGGCGATCCGGGACGGCGATCCGGACCTGGCCGCCCGGGAGGCCGGTGCCTACCTGACCACCGACTGATGACCACCGGCTGAGTCGTCTACGGCCCGGTCCGGCGTCGAGGGCCGGACCCCACCCGGTGGGGTCCGGCCCTCGACGTTGTCGGTTGCCGCAGTTTCTGCCTGCGGGGTCGGCTGTTCGGGGTCAGCTGTTCCAGTGCTGGGCGACGAGGTCGGCGGCCTGGGTCTCCCACTGGGCGTAGTGGAACGGGAACGCCGACACCTGAACGGTCTGCGCGGCGTCGGTCAACGGCATGTCCTGCCAGCCGTCGACGCCCTTGAGGCCGTCGAGGAACGCGGTGGTCGAGTACTCGACGTCGGTGATCTGCTCGACGGTGCCCCAACCGGACGACGGGCGCTGCTGGAACAGGCCCTGCGAGTCGTGGTCGTTACGGTCACCGAGGTGACCCAGGTTCTCCAGCTTCGACTCCTGCAGCGCGGTCGCGATGGCGACGACGGCGGCCCGCTCGTCCATGCCGGCCTTCTTCGTGGCGGCGATGATGCCCTTGACGTTGTCGGTCTGCTCAGTGCTCAGGTCGATGCGGGACTGCTCACCCTGCACCCCGTGCGGGGTCAGCTTGCCGGCGTCGACGGCGCTGTCGGGGCTGGTGGTTGCGGTTGCAGTCGCGGTGGCAGCGGCGGTCGCGGTGTCCGTTGCGGCCTGAACACCGGGGGTGTGCTGGGCGGCCAGGGCCGGGGCGGCGATCGCGCCGCCGGCCAGAGCCAGCCCGGCGATGCCGAGGGCGGTGTTACGCAGCTTGGTACGCATGGTGCCGGTGATGATCGTGGTCATAGGGGGTCCACCTTCCGTCTCCGGGGGAGACACACCCGCGGCGCGCGAGTGTGCGGTAACGGGTTCCGGGTGGTGCGGTGTAGCCGTGGTGCGGGTGCCGCCGTGGTGCGGCAGGCCGCTACTGGGCGGCGGACCATGTACAACCACGCCACCCCGTCGACGATTCCCGTCGGCCGTCTGCCGCGACCGGCCCGCCTCCGGGTAGGTTGTCGCCTGCACGTCCCCTCTGGTGCTGGGAGTTTTCCATGTTCAAGGGCTTCAAGGACTTCATCCTGCGAGGCAATGTCATCGACCTCGCGGTCGGTATCGTCATCGGTGCGGCGTTCACGGCGGTGGTCACCCAGTTGACCAAGTCGTTCCTGGAGCCGCTGATCAGGCTGTTCGCGGTGCTGCTGACCGGTGGCGACGGCGTCGGAGCCGATGGGTGGGAGGTCGAAGGGGTCGTCTTCGACTGGCCGGCCTTCATCAACGCGGGTATCACGTTCATCCTGACCGCCGCCGTGCTGTACTTCCTGGTCGTGCTGCCGATGAACCGGCTCGCCGAGCGCCGTCGTCGGGGCGAGGAGCCGCCGCCCGCCGCGCCCAGCGAGGAGATCAAGCTGCTGACCGAGATTCGTGACGCGCTGGTGGCTGGTGGCCGGACCGCTTCCGGACAGCAGCGTGGCGCGGCCGATGACGTGCCGGGTCGGGGCGCACCGGGGCAGCGGCCCTACTGATCAGCGGGGATGCCTCGGCGTACCCGCTTCGATTCTCTTTGTAGTTGCTCGGTTACTTCCAGCTGTCGGAATTCGGCAGCGGTTGCGGGACGGCTGAGTGACACTGAGCACATGCAGCAGCTAGCCGGGACCACCGCCAAGGACTACGCGACCTCCGCCCGACCTCTTGCCGAGGTTGGCCGCCCGACCGCCCCGCCATCAGGTGGTGGGGCGGTGGCCACGCTCATCCGAGACCGGTGCGACGACCCGACCTGTGGCAACTGTTACCAGCGACCGGAGACCGACTGACGGGCTGCGGCTCGTCGCCCGGTCGACTGCCCGGTGCGGCTGATCGGTTGAGCTTGCGTCCGTTGCGGTACCCATTCGAACACATGTTCGATAGAGTCCGCCGGGTGGAGCAGCGAAAGCACTGGTGGAACGGCAGTTGGGGGCGGCTGGCCCGGCGGGACGTCTTCCTGCGGACAGACGCGGACCGGTGGTACGTGGAGGCGCGGACCGGCGGTGCCGAAGGGGCATCGCGGTTCACCGAGTAC
Source organism: Micromonospora sp. LOL_023 (assembly GCF_048060115.1). Classification (NCBI taxonomy): domain Bacteria; kingdom Bacillati; phylum Actinomycetota; class Actinomycetes; order Micromonosporales; family Micromonosporaceae; genus Micromonospora; species Micromonospora sp. LOL_023. Next base: position 1,552 of record NZ_JBHMIM010000096.1, on the reverse strand, counting down.
GCCACCGAGGAGACGGCATACGACGCCGTACGGCATCTGCTGGCCGCTCCTGGCGGATGGCGCGAGGTGTCCGCCGGGCGCTCGGCGGCCGACGCCCGGGAACTGCCCGACCAGGTGGTTTCTCCCCCAGCAAGGCGGGGAACCGGACAGCCATGAACTCCGTCGATGCAACGGTGACACCGGACCCGACCGGGCGGATCACCCCCGGCATGCCCGTGATCGACAGCCACGGCGAGCAGGTCGGCGCCATCGCCCTGGTCCGGCCGGCCGACCAGAACGCGGTGGCGGTCGAGGGTGCCGTCGACCCGGGCGACGCCATCGGCGACGAGCTGCCCCACCCCGAGTCGGGTGACGAACCGGCGGCCGCTCCCGACGTGGCAGCGCGGTTGCTGCGTACCGGATTCATCAAGGTCTCCGCGACGGAGCCGGGCGGCGCCGGATACGTCGGTGCCGACCAGATCGCGGCGGTCGAAGCCGGTGTTGTCCGCCTTGCCATCGCCCGATCAGAGGTCACCCCGCCGGTCTGACCGGCGGTATGGTCACTGTCCGGACCGGCAGTTGGTGGGCGTGGATCGGTGACGGGCCGGTGGTCCGGCGCGACGATCCGACGGTTGGGGGCGACGTGGCACGCGGTGGAGTCTTCTGCATCGAGGGTCAGTGGCACCGTGACCTCAACGAACGTGGATCGGTGCTGCCGACGCTGGAGCTGCTCGAACGGCTCGGCCGGATCCGGTTCATCCACCGGGACGCCGCCACTCCGGACGAGCTGGCCTACTTTCTCGACCGCTGGCTGCTGCGCCAGTACGCCGACTACCGGGTCGGCTTCTTCGCGATGCACGGCGAGCCGACCCGGCTCTGCCTGACCGAACGGCACCACGTCGACCTCGACGACGTGGCCGAGCAGATGGCCGGCCGGTGCGCCGGCAAACGGCTCTACTTCGGCAGCTGCTCGGTGCTGCGGGCCTCCGACGTACGGATGCGGGAGTTCCTCGCCACCACCGGGGCGTCGCTGATCTGCGGCTACACCCGCGAGGTCGACTGGGTGGAGTCGGCCGCGTTCGAGACGGTGCTGCTCGACGTGCTCGCCAACGGGGTCTACAACAACGCCGCCGAGCTGCGGATGGGCTCGTCGCACTGGGCACCGCTCGCGGCGTACCTGGGCTTCCGGATCGTCTACGCCAACGGCCGCACCTGGCGTCCGGCGGCCCGGCAACGCGCGTCGGCCGCCCGGCAGCCGGCACCGGCCGACCTTAAGCCGGCACCGGCCGACCTTAAGCAGGCACCGGCCGGCAGCCAGCAGGTGCCGGCGCAGGGCGGCAGGGCCAGGAGCGGCGCGCGGAGCCGGCCCTCCGGGTGAGCGGGACGCCTGCTCACCCGAGGTGTCACCGCCCCGGAACGTGAGTGGACTCGGGTTCACGCTCCCGCCCCGGGCTGACCGGCGCAGACAAGATCAATGTGAGCGCCAGATACCCTAAGTCGAGGGCGGATTCAACCGGTCGTCGCAACAGTGGGTGTTTACGCTGCTGACGGGGCTAATAGTAGCTCGGCGAGG
>NZ_JBHMIM010000095.1:0-15080 GCF_048060115.1 Micromonospora sp. LOL_023 | reverse complement strand
GGTGCCGGCCACCCACGAACATCACCCACCGTCACCTCTACGGGTGTCGATCAGGTTTTGAATGGCCCTCAAGCAGCCCACAGCGCCTTCACCGCCAACTACCTGGGCAAACTCGAAAACGGCAAGATCCGCTACCCCGCCGAGGACTACCGCACCGCCCTCCGCATCGCCCTCAACGCCGACACCGACGACGAACTCGGATTCCGCAACCCTCGCACGGCAGTACGGCAGGATGATGCTGTTGCCGAACCCGAGAGCAGTGCCGTCTCCGGCCACAGGAGAGTTGTGCCCGCCGCCCGAAGCGTCGGTACTGCCGAAGGGCTGGTCGAGCAGCCCTCGGTCATCCTGGCCCGGATTCGCGAGAACAACGACGCGAGCGTCAACCACGCTCTGCTGGACACTCTGGATCTCTACGTTTCGGATGTCGTCGCGCGCTACGAGGAGGAAGGGCCGCTCACGCTGGCCGCCGATGTGGTGCGGCAACGGCGCTGGGTGCAGAGCCTCATCCCGCTGCGGATGCAGCCTCGGTACGGCGCACGGCTACTCGCCATCGCCGGGCAGCTCTCCGGGCTGCTCAGCTACATGTCGGTCAATCTCGGCCGGTTCAGCTCGGCGCGGGCCTACGGGATCGAGGCGTTCCAGCTCGCCGACTACGCGGAAGACCGGGAGCTGAAGTCATGGGTACGGGGCACGCAGAGCTTCGCCGAGTTCTACGACGGGCAGTACCGCAAGGCGCTCGCCTACGCCGTGGATGGCCGCCGGTTCGCCGGCCACGGAGCACAGGCGGTACGCCTCGCCGTCAACGGCGAGGCACGCGCACACGCAAAGCTCGGCCAGACGCAGGAGGCAGAAAAGGCGATCAGCACCGCGTACGAGGTGCTCTCGGACCTGTCACCCGAGCCTGGCATGAGTTCGTGTGTCTCGTTCGGCCTCTACAGCGAGGCACGGGTGGCGTCGAACGCGGCGACGGCCTACCTGGCGTTGGGACGCACCGAGCAGGTTCTCGACCTTGCCGGCCGCGCGGTCACGATCGTCGACACGTCACCCTCCGTGTGGAGCCAGGCCCTGGTCAGGCTTGACCTGGCGACCGCGCTGGTGGGCGGGGACCGACCCGACGTCGAGCAGGCCACCGACGTCGCCCGTCAAGCCATGCGGGCCTGCCAGGACAATCAGATCGAGTCGATACGTCAGCGAACCCGCGACCTCGCCACCACGATTAGGGAGAAGTTCGACGATCCCTGCGCTGAGTCGTTCGTCGACGAGGTGCACACGTGGCTCAGCGCAGGTCAGGGGATCCGATGACCGCTCAGCCCGAAGCACCGGCCCACGACCGAGATCGTCCATGGGCCGACCAGGAGTGGACGCAGTTCCAACAGGTGCAACGGATGGTCAACCACTGGGACCGACCGGGGTGGACGCCAGGCCGGCGCTCCTACCACTGGCTTGTGATGCTCGGCCACGTCCCAGCCCTCACCGCCATGGCGACCCACTGTCAAGAGCAACTGCGCGACCTACCCCACCTCGACCTGGTCCCGATGGCCAGCCTGCACATCACCATGCAGCGACTCGCCTTCACCGACGAAGTCTCACCCGAAGTGGCTGCAGCAGTGGTCAACGACGTACGTAGACGCTGCGTCGATCTCCCCGCCATCCCGATCGAGATCGGCCCGCTTGCCGGCTCGCCCGGAGCCGTCCGCTTCAGTGTCGGTCCGCCGGAGCCGGTCAGCAGGCTCCGTGACCTGATCCGCGAGTCCATCACCGAGGTTCGCGGCTCTGCAGCCCTGCCCGAAAGGGCGGGCGGATTCGTCCCGCACGTCAGCATCGCTTACCACAACACGTCAGCCGACGCGCAATCCCTCATCCGGCGAGTTGCCAGCCTTCGGCGCCTCCGCCCAGTCGCGGCAGTCATCCAATCCGCCGACTTGGTCGAGCTGCGCAGGGAAGGCCACCAGTACATCGCGTCAAAGCACACCGAAGTCTTGTTGATCGGCTGATGGCCGGATCAGCCGGAGGGGTTCACCGAGTGGGCGCAGACAGCGGCGATGCACCAGATCGTCGCTCAACTCGGCGTCGCTGCCAGCGACACCTGGGCCTGCTGCGGCTGACCAGCAACGCCGTGTACGCACTCCCCTCAGCCGGCCTCGTCATCCGCATCACACGATCCCACGCCCTGCACGACCGAGCGCTTAAGATCACCCGCCATACAACCTGGTTCGCAGGAGTCGACACCCAACCATCGTCCTCGCGCCCGACATCGAGCAACCGGTACGGATCGACGACCTCTCCGCAACCGTGTCGCGACTCGTTACGCCACCCGCAGCCCTGTTGTAAGCCGTTGTCACACTGACCCTGACGCCAATGGTAGACGACTAGACTCGGAGAGTTCGCTACACGAAGATGCGGGACCGCCTGTACGTCGGCGTCAACGCTGTGCCATCAACCTCCGTATTAGCTCCGAGACAGCCTCCATTGCGGCATCTACCTTGCGTACGGCGTCGGCCATCGCCACTTCACCGTCGGCCAGGCTAACGGGACCTTCTTGGAACATCCTCGCCCGAACGCCGAGCAGGCCTACCGCGCCAATGGCCTCGTGTGCATCGAGCGCGAGTCGGCGAACCCGGTCGTCCAGGATCAGCCGGATCGACTTAACCGCCTGGCTAGTCTGACTCAGATCGATTTCGGTACCCTCCGGCAGAAGCATCCCACCGTATCCGTGCTCGGTGTGCTTCGCTGCACGCATGTCGGCATGATGGGCTTTTGCGGCTTCCCGTGCCAGCAGCCACAATCCATCGTATGCGGAGATCAAATTCTCCAACTCGAGCGTACGACGTCGGTCGCTGGCAGCGTCGCGCCTGTCCTCTTCGCGCAGCATCCGCTCGTGCGCAGTCCGTCGTCGATCCTTCAGCCAGTCGGCCAGCACACTGACCAAGACACCGCTGATCGCTGCCACACCGGTTAGGGCTGCCGTCAAGATAGCCGTGTCGGTCATCCCTGCAACGTACCGGCCCTTGGCAAGCACACTGCGGGGTAGGACCTCACTTGGCAAACCTGTCGGCTGGAAGCAATCACAGACAGTCACCGCCGGGCCGCCAACGGTCTCTTGACCTTCCCGCAGGAAGCCTACGGTTGTCCCCACCGGCAGCCGCAGTGTCCTCCCCTTAGCTTAGTGGAAGGGACAGCGCATGAACGCCGACTCCCAGGGCCCGCGCAGCCAACCAAATGGCCATCTTGAGTAAATTCGACCATCTCCGCCACCTTTGGCCACCCCGTCCGACTCTACGTTAATAGCACCAAACCAGGAGGTCCGTCCTATTGGTCAGTTCTTTTTGCAAGCCAAGCACATCGGCGTGTATTTTGCTAAGTAGCCCTGATAGCATCTTGCTCCTTCGCGCCCAACGTGAGGGCATTGCGGCAGGGCCCATCATGAGCATGATCCACACTCCAACGCAGCCCCTCAGGAGGCAGTCGGTGACACTAACCGCCGAAGAGATTGCCGGCGTATGGACTGATTACAGAAGGATCACTCGGTTTTTCTATAGCGCACAGATAGCTTTCAACAGAGAAAGGATCCTCTTGGAGTCGCTCAGCCTAAAGGAACCAGAGCAGACGAAGGCTCGCGTACCATTGACAGGCGGAAGCTATAGGTTCTACCTGGCGGACCACCTGTCGGCACTGGCAGACGTTCGCGCCCTATGCAGCGCGGTCCTAACGCAGACATACACGCTGGCCGAGACTGCCGCGCTCGCATCCTTTAGCCCACCCGGAGACTCTCGTAGTGCCGGCGGAATTGAGGTATGGGGCGAGAAGCTATTGAAGGCACAAGGCAAAGATTGGAATGCGCTCGCCTGCGGCAAAGCTGGCGTCGTAGAGGTCGCTGTTGCACGTAACCTATCCGTACACGGAGACGGCCGAATCGGCATTTCCGATGCGAGACGACTACGCGAGGCTGGAGTGATCGACAAAAAAGAAGGCGAAGAGATTCCCTTGACCGTCGAGACAACCACAGAGTACAGAGGAAGACTAAAAGATCTCCTGAACGAGGGCGGAATATTAGAACGAAACCGAAACCAAGGGCTGTCGGCGTAATTATCTATATGCTATCGGGTCGACAAGCCATCTGATAGGCGATCCGCCGAGGCCGCGTTCGGATACGCCTGACTTGTCCGGCACACGGTGCAGCACTCGTGCCGCGATCTACTTACGCAGCCCTCCAGTTGGCCCGCGTCAGCGAACAAGCCCGGCAGCTCAGCTCGCCACGCATCCTGGACCGCATCCACAACCTGCGCCGGGACCTGAAGCGCCATGAGCACGTGTCCACCTTCGCCGGCTTCTCCCGCACTGTAGCTGCGGTAGGCGTGGGCACCTGATGACCGGATCGGCGCGCACACCAAGCCCTCACTTCGGCGTACGGCTACGACGTCACCACCGACCCCGCCTTGGCCGACCCTCCGCGAAGCCCGCGAACTCAAGATGATCGCCGCTGCCGTACCACTGCTCGCCAGCACACCCGGCGTCGCCAACGAGTTCGCCGTCCGTCTGACCTCCGCTCGCGGCAAAGACGACACCGTACGCTGGACCCCCTTCGCCGACCTCACCAATTGACTTGGTGAAGAGGATGCCGCATTTCCGAGACAGAGTGGTCATGCACGTGTGGAGATCTGCCGCTGACTACGCAAGGCCGGCTGCTTGCCACTACCTCGTCGCCTCCTGAGTTAGGGCAGCGCTTTTGACGTGCACGCGGCTGATGGTGCTCACCCGCCTCACTCGCAGCGAGCCTGTCCGTGACCGGCACCATCCCGCGGCTCTGCTCACCTCGCGGTCGCCGTCTGTGCGCGGGCCCGATGGATACGCCAAGCGACCTTGATGTAGACCAGGCTGGGCGCCTCAAGCAGACTGGGCACCCAGCCATTTGTCCTTTCGTTCTGACAGGGTTCAGAGATCGAAGTCGAAGGCAAGTTGAATATCGCCTTCTGGTTCTGGTTGATCGTCTACTCTATCTTCATCGTCTTCAAGGTTTTCCTCGGCAGGTAGAGCATACTGGTTGGCGAGTCGTGCGACGTGCATGATCAGGGGCCTGCTGAGTGCCGACCGGTAGTCGTCAAAGCAGTGGCGTTGCTGGTGCAGAAACCCGGCCCAGGTTGCAGGGTCTTCGCCCTCGGGGTACGCGGCGACGACGAACTCGAGCAGTTCGGCGTTCCACGCGCTCTTAGAAGGGTCGAGATAGTTCCTCGCGTCTTCCGCCCTTCCGTCCCCTACAGAATTTCCGTCCAAGAGGGCGGGAGTACGGACCTTCGCCGGGTTCTCCTTGTAATGAGGCGTAAGTTTGGCTAGGTCGATGACGACGGAACTGTGGGTAGCCGGCTTGTCAACCGTGCTGTAGTAGACGCGCGCCTGCCCGGTGTTCCCGTTCCCGTCGTCGTGTCGCCACAACCCGTCGGAGATGCCGATGCTGTCGCCCTCGAAAGCCCATGATTCAGGGGTTTCGAGGCGTTCGTTGCCGCAGATCCGTACCAGCCTCATTCTCTTGCCGAAAAGGCTGATCTTCTGAGGTCGCAATTCGCCGAGCTGAAGTTGGTCGGGCAGCACATGAGCATTCTGTACCGCAGCGAGGCGATACCGGATGTTGTGGGCTTCAGTTAGGATAAGGGTCTGCGTGTTCCGGAACCGCGTTAGGGTGCTTCGAATGAAGGCAGCGAGCCGCTCTTTCTGTTCATCTTCCTTGGCAGGACTGGCGTGGTAGTTCGTGCCGGCCAGGGTCTTGAGCAGGGTCGGGTAGGGCACCCAGTCGGCCATGCCTTCAGCTTTGCCCATGATGTGCTTTTGGCCGGGCCGGATCAGGATGGCGATAGGGACGAAGATCTGATGGGTGTTGGTGTCGTCGTTGCGCCTTTTGACGACCCAGAATGCGAGCTGCTCGAGGTCGTCGGGGATGGCGCTCTTGAGACGATGTTGCGGGACGAAACGGATGCCGAGCTGACGTAGGCAGTCGTCCCAGGCTGCTTCGGCCCGGTGCTGGTTGCTAGCCTCTTCCTTGTCGAAGTCCTTGCCGGGGAACTCGTCGGGGCGGATGAACTGGCTGACCATGTCGGCATCGGCACAACCCATGCGGATCGCAAATTTCGGGTCGGTGGTGCGTGCGTTGAAGGCTTTCGCGCCGTCGAGCTCGATGAGGGCGAGTTGCAGGGTGTCACCGACTTCTTCGGCCAGATCGTTCATGGCGGAAGCGACCAGCTTCCGGCGCGTGGCGACGGCATCGTCGTGCTTCAGGCCACGCCGGGGAACGGAGCCCTCGCCGAGCGCTGCGCCGAGCCTGCCGAGAGGACGGGCGTGAATCGTGAGGGTGAGGTCGCCGACGTCCCACGTCCAGGTGCCGTTGCTGGCGGGTTGCTGATGGGGCAGATCGAGTAGTCGTTCGACGGTAGCGAGCAGGCGGTCACGCATTCCCTTGCCGTCGCCCTGGTAGAGCAAGACGACGGAGAGCCTGCCGTCCACCGCGGCGGACAGTTGCTGGCGCCGGATGAGCGCGTTCGCCTTCGAAATTTCATCGTTCGCGGCGTGGGCGGCTTCCTGCCTTTCGACGAGCTGGGCGCGCTCGGCGTCGGTCTGGTCCTTCTTGTCCTTCGGGACACTTTCGAGCTTGGTGAGACTCCGGCTCGCCTTGCCGCCGATGAGCACGCGGGTCAGGGGCTGGTCGAGATCGAAGTCGGGCTGCAGGCACTGACCGATCCAGCGGATGAGGCGGCTGCGTTCGGCTGGCATGATGCCGGTGCCAACCTGGTGGTCGGGGCCGCGCATGGTGGTGTGGTAGGTGACTGCGGCAGTAACGCCGTCCCGGCCGAAGAGCCAGGCGTCCGACTTGCCGGCGAGCTGCTCGGCTGCCGGAAGGTTGTCTAGTGCGCCGATCCGGTTGAGGATCTGTGCGGTGCCGCCGTTGCGCCAGCCCATCTCCCGGGTATCGCGGTCCCAGACCAGGTGGGCGACTGCGAACTTCTGCGATGTCGGTGCGTCGGTGACGAACGGGCTGGTCGACTGGAGAAGAGTGGAGGCTCCCCAGCGGCCCTTGGTTTTCAGCTCGCCGCTGGTCCAACGCCGGATGCCGGTGTCGACGTGCAGTCGCAGGGTGGGGTCGAACGCCTTTGTACGCAGCGCGATCTTGATCGTGGCGCTGTAATACCAGGTCCGGATGTTGCTGCCTTTGCCGGTGTGGTGTTCCAGCGGCGGCCAGGAGACGAGTTCGGCGTAGCCGTTGGCGGGATTGGCCGCGACTTGCCGGAACCGTATAGATTTGCTGCCGTGTTGGTAGGACTGGCCCGCGATTCTAGCTGCGGCGTAGTCAGGCAGCAAGGTGAACAGGTGAGGCTGCGGCACGGCGGTGTTGCCACCGGAGAGTTCGTGGGCGAGTAGGTCGACGGTCTTCTGCGTCCATTGCAGGATGCCGGAGTCGAGTTTGGTGATCGTCGGCAGGACGAGCGCTTTACCGTCGTCGGTGGTGGGCAGGTCATACAGCCAGGCGTTGATGAAGGTCCGCATGATCGCCGGAGGGAACGGCTTCGCCGCGAATAGCCAGGGGTTGCCTTCGTCGAGGTTGGCCCGGGTCGCGGTGGAGACCAGATCGGGGGCTGCGGTACGCATCAGTGCGTTGAGACGCCCGATTGGCACCTGCTGGGCGCGCGCGCGTGATTCCTCACGCCAGCCTGCGGTGTACAGGTCGAGAATGGGGCGGCGCCAGGAGACGGGGAAGGTGAGCGTGTGCAGCGGGATTTTGAGTTCGCGTGCTGCCACGAAGGCTGCAGTCTGGGTGCGGTCGTAGCGCATCGAGGGCCTTTCTGAGCCGGTCCGAGCGTGAGGCGGTCAATTCATGTCGCGCAGGGCGCGGTAGAGCGGGTCGTAGAGGGCTTGAACCAGCGATCGGTCGATCGCCGTTTGTGCCGACTCGGGGTCGAAGTAGGGAGCGAGTTCGTGCAGCATGCTGGCGAGCAGGCTGGTCGCTGGGGTGTCGTCTCCGGTGAAGCCGGCCTCGCGGGGTGAGAAGGCTCCGTCTACGAAGTAGACACGGGCGGCGACGCCACCGCGCACGAGTCGTCCGATGACCTGCCAGATGACCACGAGCTGGTCCCAGGTGAAGGCCGACTTCTCATCGGGAGGCAGGCTGGTCCAGGACAGGCGGCGGGTGAGGAAGCGGTGCCATTTGCGGGCGGCTTCGGCCCGGAAGCGCAGTCCGGCGTCGTCCGGGTTGCCAGCGGCCAGAGCGATCTGGGCAAAGCGGCGGCCTGGGCCTCGAACTTGGCGAACCGCCCAATCGTTGATCGCCTGGGTGGCCAGGGTGATGTCATCGGGGCGGTGATGCGGACGGGCGAGGAAATACACGCTGCCGATGGCGGCTTTACCGCCAGGAACCACGATGTTGTGCCCGCGCTCGACGGCCAGCAGCGGCGCGATCAGCAGCTGCCCGCCGATGTCGGGAAACTTGGTCAGCTCGCCGCGGCGAAGGTGCAGCTGGCTGGTGTCGGCGGGCAGGTTGCTCCAGGAGTGGTCAAGGTCGGTGTCGTCGGATACCAGGACAGTGACGTTGCCGGTCCACTCCGGCAGGTTGTTGAGGTAGTGCCCGGCACGTTGTGCCTCGGCGTAGCTGCCGACCAGCAACAGGATCCTGCGGCGTTGCGGGTCGTCGATGTCGTCCAGTTCCTGCTGCAGCAGCGAGGTCGCACCGGCCAGGCTACGGTCAGGTACGGCCAGTTGGTGCAGCATCTGCTCGAGCTGGGCGGGACGCTGTCGAGGGTCGGTGCCGGACAGCCTCAGAGCGGTGGTGACGCCGGGTGGGTAGAGGAAGAGCTTGCGGAAAATGCTCTTCTTGATGGCGACGACCTCGTGTTCGTGGGGCCGCAGCACGGCGTCGACCTGGGCGTGCAGGTGGTAGCGGCTGGATGTGCCGGCCCAGCTGGTGGCCGACATCAGCAGCACATGCGGACCGGGCCGTTTGTCTACGGCAGGGATGTCAGCCAGCTCCAGCAGCAGCTCGCGGCCGACGCCATTGCAGCGGAAGAACCGCAGCTCACCGCTCTGGTCGCCGTCCTGGTTGCGGTCGCCAGCCTGGAACTGAAAGCCCAGCACGTTGCCCATGGGAGATTCGGGGACCACCGGCATGTAGTCCTTAGGCGGGCGGCGCGACAGCACGTTGGAGGTCGAGTCCAGGTTGAGCGCAGCTTCGACGCGAGGCCACAGAATGGTCATGCGGTCAAGACGATCGTGCAGGACTGCTAGTACGAGGGTGAATTCGAAGCGGTGCAGGTTGGCGTCAAGATCACCGGCGACGGAGGCATTGTTCGGGACCAGCTGGCGCAGCAATTTCTTGAGTCGCTCACGGCTGAACTCGCGAACGAACACCCCGCGGGGGGCGTGCAGCAACTCGGTCGCCATCGCCACGAGCGCGTTGACCAGGTCCGTGACCGTATCCTCGGGACCACGTCCACGCAACGGGGTCAGCGGCGAGTCACGGAAGCTACCGAGAACGGTGTCGACACGCTGGAGCTCGGCCCGTTGGGAAGCAAGCTTGTCCTCGTCGGAGGCCATGTCATGCTCATCATCGTTGCGGTTGCGCCTGCGCAGCTCGGGGAACCACTCATTGATCAGCCACTGGTGCAAGGTCATCGCGCTGAAGTAGTCCTGCGTGATCCATCGCCGCAACGGCTCGTCGTTAATCAGCATAGAGTAGATCCGGTCGGTAGCCGTGATGACCGTGTTGAGTGCGTTGTTCCAATCGTCGGTCTCGTCACTCGACAACTGCAGTCGACCCTGCGCGGCCAGCTCGGTGAGCTTGTGCTTGCCGACCTCGTCGAGCCACGACTCCGAACCACGGGCCACCAGCGTCGCCGCCGGCGCGAACGCGGTGTCGAGCTGCATCTGTACCCGGTCTGCCTCATCGACGATGATTAAGTCGCTGCGACGGCAGGCCAACTCCAGGTAGCGCATGTTTTCGTCGTTGAGATGGTCGGGCACACGACTGTGGACCAGCGATGCCGGCGTGGCGACCCAGATCTGCGCGTCAACCAGGTCGCGGGCCGCGCTGTGCCGCGGGCACGCAGTCCATAACGGGCATCCGTGACGTTTCGGCCTGGCCGGCTTACGGCGACGCCGGAACCCCGCGCTGGCGGGGTCGGGATCGTGCTCGATCTCGGCCTTCTCGACATCGTCAGCGTTGTACAAGCCGGTGCATGGCGCGGCAGTAATTGCCAGCGCCCGGCGTGCCTCAAACCCCCGTAGGGCGTCGAGCGGGCAGGCGCTCGACAGGTGCGCGAAACCGGGGTTGTCGTGATTCAGCATGGTTTGTGTCGCAGACTCGCTGCGCCGGTGCAACCGCTGGATGTTCCGTTCGAGGGTGGACTTTCCCAGGATCGGCGCGGCGTGCACCCCGAGGCGGCGGAACTGTTCGGTGATGGTCAGCACCTCGGCGACGTCACCGACGACGATCGTGGTCCGGCGTCGGTCGGCCAGGTGCTCGCGGGTGGCGAGTCGGAAAGCCAGAATGTCGCGAATCGTGGATTTGCCGGCGCCAACCATGCCGACCAGGTTCATTAGCCTGTCGATACGCAGCCGGGGATGGGTCTGGAACGCCCCGGCTGCTTCGTCGCGCAGCAGCAACTCGACCCGCCGTAGACGCTTCTTCCAATCGTTGGACTTGCCCGACGTGCGGTTCTTCGCCAGATCCGCAGCCTTGGCGGCGAGCTCCAGCGCGTCCATGGCATCGGCGGCGGCTTCCAGTTCGGCCATGGTGACGGTGATCGGTTCGCCTTTGCCTGCCGGCACCGCGCCGATGTCATGCCTAATCCAGGGCTTGAGGCCGATCAGGTCGGGGGGGATGTTCACGGAGTGGCGCTGGTCGCGGACGTAAAACAAGTGGTCTCCGGCACCGGCGATGGGCAGCTCGCGCCGCTCCAGAGGAGGCGGCTGGGTCAGCAACCGTTCGTAGACGTCCCTGCGGTCGTGCGCGCGCGTGGGCTCGAGCGCTGTGGGTAGATTGTCGATGGTCTCGAAAGTGTAGCCGCGCAGCGCAATGTCGATGTCCAGATACATATGCAGCGAGTTGTGCCAGGTGTAGCGGCGGCTGCGGTCCCACAGGAAATGCCGGGCCCGCCGGATCATCAGCCGCGCTTCTCTGGTGCGTACATCGCCGAATGCCTCTTCATAGGGATAGCCGCTGAGCAGCGTCCAGACGTCGCGCACAGGCCGAGTCGGCATGACCTGGGTGCCGAGGTAGATGGCCAGCTCAACGTCGAGCAAGTCACCGATGCCGAACCCGGCAGGCGACCTCCACGCGCCCCGGAATTCGCCGGCGAGGTCGCCGTGCCAGCTACTGCGATCACGCATCGTCGCCTCCCGCAGAGCCGTTCCTACGCAGCCGGGTCAAGGTGGTTGTCAGCATGCGGAGAAACGCCTTATCGCTGAGCAGGGTCACCTGCTCCTTAACCTTTGGCGGGCAGAAATGCTCAAAGACGATCTGGTAGTCCTCCCGGTCGTCGAACCGGTACTGCGGCACCACCAAAAAGGCCCGGTTGTACGGCGGTTCCGGCCGGAACCGGGTGGCGCTGTGCCCGAGCAGGGCCGGGTTGGCCCGGTCTTTCACGTCGATGGCCCAGACCTGCCGATTCGGTAGCGTGATCCTCAGGTCATAGGCGTCGCAACCCGGCCACATCTCCGGGACGAGGCCCCTGCCGATGAGCTTCTGTTCCAGCTCGACCTCGGCAAGCCCTGGGCCGGTGATAAACATACGCAGCGGCGCTCGCAGTAAATACAGCCCACTGGTCGAGCGATCGTCGATGAACTCTTTCGGGGTGGCGTGGGCTTCGCGGCGACAGCGATCCAGCTCGCACCGCCAGGACCGCCCATCGGGTTTTAGCAGGCAGTTACAGCGCGCGCACGTAGCGAAGCGCCCGTCGGTACCTCGATAGGCAGATGGAGCCGGCTCGTAGCACCGGTTCACCGTCTCCAGAACGATGCCCAGCTCAGGATGCTCACCGATCAGCGTCGCCTTGTCGATACCAGTCAGAACCGGCTTGTCGATCAGAAGATACCGGAACGCGGTGTAAGACTGCGGCGATCGTGCCGCCTCGCACTGCGCGAAGACCGTGCGGATGATCTCGTTCTCGAAGAGCTCGGCTGCGGCATCAGGACCGGAGACCTCCCACTCGTAGCACCGCTGTGTGGGAACTCCGGTCCGCGCGTCTACCAAGAACTCATCCAGGTTCTCGACTTCCGCTGGGAGGTCCAACGGCCAACGTCCGATCGGCTTGGTCGCCGCCCAGCGAGCCATGTCTGCGACGCTGGCCGGCGGCTCCATGTCGCGTAACAAACATTGCAGGACCAAGTGGTTGTAAGCCTTCTGCACCTTGTCTGAGTAGATCGGATCGGGAGACCTGTCGTGACGCGACAGGTTGACCAGGGCGGTCGCAACCATGCGCAGCAGCGTCACCCCGGTGAAGGTGGACAGGTCAGGCCGGCTGTTCTGGGTCGGCACCACTGGCGGTCTCCTGGGAGGACGGCGGCGGGTCCGTTTCCGCCGCGCTAGGACACCACTTATGTACCGGACAGGTACGACAGTTCTTGCCGGGCACCGCAGCGAAGGTGTCATCCTCGCGCCATGGCTGGGCCATCTGCCGCAGCACCGAGTACGCCTCATCCAGCTGCTGCGGGTCTGACGGATCGAACAGGATGAGATCTGCGCCGGTGGGCCGGAGGATCTCAAGTTCGACTCGGGAACCTTCCACGGGCCCGCCTAGCAGGCCACGCCCGAGAACAACCGTGGCGAGCGCAACCTGTGGGAACTCTGCGACGACATCGCCGCTGGGGCGTCGTCGGGTTGTCTTGGTCTCGCGCCATACCCAGACATCGTCGTCTCGATAGACGAGGTCGGGTTTGGCGATCACCAGCGCCTGGGCAGCAGTGTCATGAAAGACGAAGGTCTCTTCAATTTTGAGGTCTGAGGCGTGCTCCTGGAGGGGACACACGGACGGGTGATGCGCGAGCATCCGCAGACCGACCTCGGCGGCGTCAGCATCGAGTCCCCACTGCCAGTCGTGCCAGCTGGTCTCAGCCGGCATGTCCGAAGGTTGACACGGTCCGTTTGCAATCGCATGCAGCGTCTCCAGGTAGCGATGGACTGCCTGACCGATGCGAGCCGGAGTGGAGTACTCGTTGGCCTTGGGCAGATGCAAGGTCTGCAAGTGATGTTGGGCCGGGCAATTGGCGTAGTAGCGAAGGTCGCTGATCGACACTTGGCGTAGCGTCGCACGCCGGGGTGCCCGCAATCCCAGTAGCCCCGGCGCTCGTGCTACTTCCTCGCAAGCCAGCACGAGGCGGCATTTTAGACAATCGCTGCTTGGACGGCGCTTCTGACCGTTAAGGACCTGGATCGCTGCGCGACGTCCATCCTTTTCATAGAGTGCGGCGGCATCCTCGACGGATCCGTCGAACAGGACGTTTCTCAAGCCTTCGGTTAGGTCGATTTCAGCAACCACAACGCGAGACACCTCTTCGCGTGCCCGGACTGAGAACTTCTTGTCCCACTCATCCGGCCACGACGCCGGACGGCCGTACGCGGCGGTGTAGGCCGCGACCGCAACCTCGGCCTCGCTGCGCCGTCGCTCCAGCATGTTCGCGATGCGAATTAGCCGTAGTTCACGCATTGCACCGTCGGCCGAGCGGTAGCGGCGACCCCAAGCCCATAACTCGCGGACACCTTGATCGATATGCTGGACCACCCACCAACGGGCAACC
Organism: Micromonospora sp. LOL_023; assembly: GCF_048060115.1. NCBI lineage: Bacteria > Bacillati > Actinomycetota > Actinomycetes > Micromonosporales > Micromonosporaceae > Micromonospora > Micromonospora sp. LOL_023. The sequence continues at coordinate 1,310 of NZ_JBHMIM010000095.1, read as the reverse complement.
GGCAACATCGATGGTTCTGCCTCGCGGATCGATAGGTAGCGGTGTGCGGCATGCTTGATGAAAGCTGCGAGACCTTCATGAATCAATTGTCTTGTCAGCACCAAGTTCAACGCCTCACCGACCGGACGGCGGTCGAATTCCACCGCGTCCAATACGTCCATGACCAGCCGCACCGGCACTGGAGGCTTATCTCGACGCGGCCAAGCTGCGGGCTTGAGCCCTGGCCTCGACTTCACCGCAAGGTGCATGGCGCATCTGCTATCTCCCCCGGCCAAGGCGCTCAGTCCCAGACGGATAGGTGACACGCTGCCGATGAGTTCAGACGGCGCAGCCCAAGGCCCTACAGGCGGGGTGCCCTTGGGTGTTCTCTGGCTCGGGACGAGGAGACGAGCATCACTATGTTCGCGAGAATAGGGCGTACTGTCTGACATCACGCTCCCACGACGAGGGTGTCCGCAAAGTACAGCACCTTGCAACTTGATCGCAAGCCGCGATACCAGAGCTGGGGCTTCGTCCGAAATGCTCGTTTGGGGCTACGTCCGCCCGGAGTAGGTCAGCGTGATTTCGTGCTCCTCCAGGCTTCGTAAGATCAGAGTGTCTTCCAGCCACTGATCTAGAAGGAAGAGCTCCCTTGTCTGACAGGTTTCACAGATGCTGACCTCCGCGAACGGCCAGAGGGTGATGGGGATTCCACCCGCGCCGGTCACGTAAACGCGCTGGGGCCTCTGCGGATAGGTACTCGGTCGGTCGAACGGCTCCCAGCCGGGGTGACTTCCCCGCAGCGTCAGGCCGACGATGCGGTAGGAGGACTCGTCCAGGTACTCACAGCGCTCTACCCAGTCCCAAGCGTTGCCGGCCAGCCAGTTGACAGAGGTGATCACGGCGACGACGTGAGGGTCCAATGCCCGGACATCCTTCTCAATCTCGAAGCCGGCACGGATGCCATGCGAGTGGTGCGTGTCGTTCCGGAGTTCCCGGATCCTCTCTAGCAGGGCGCTCACGCCGTCTGGGTCCGCAAGCCGGGCCAGGTCGGGCAGGCTCGGCTCGTTGACACTTTCGACAAACTTCTGGATGGCCGTTGTCCATGTGCCGAACGTGGCACCCTTCTGGAACGACCGACGCAGGTGAGCGTCAATCTCGCCGTGGGCGGCGATCTCGCTGAGAGCAAGAATGCCGAGCACTCGGGCGATGCCCTCGCCGAGTTTGAGTAGGCCGTCCTTCTGCTCAGCCGGGTGGGTACCCAATGCCACGTAGCTTAAGTTGATCTTGGTGGTGGCTGGACCCGGTAGATGTGGATGGTCGCTGGCCGG
>NZ_JBHMIM010000094.1:0-15251 GCF_048060115.1 Micromonospora sp. LOL_023 | reverse complement strand
CGCAACTCGCCTCGTGTCCGGTTCTCAACACGGACAGAACCTCTCAAGCCGGAACAACGCCGGGGCCGTGAGCCAAACCGGTGGCCGCGACCATCGCGACGAACGAGATCAATGCCCCGGATCCGGTGACGAACTTCTCGATCACCAACGGCAAGCTGTTCATCGGCGGCTACGAGAGCGGCTCGTGGTGCTCCGCGTCGGCGATCAACACCTCGTCCAAGCGGGTGCTCATCACCGCTGGCCACTGCGTGCACACGGGACAGGGTGGCACCTGGCACAGCAACCTGGTTTTCGTGCCGCGCTACAACGCGTTCAACGCCGACCGCGACCCGGTGGGCCGGTTCCAGGCGTACCGGTTGCGGACATTCAACGAATGGATGAACAACAGCAACCTCAACCGGGACGTCGGTTGGGTGACCACGTTCTCCGGTGGTGACTGGAACACGACGGTCGTCGACACCGTCGGTGGACACGGCATGGCCTTCAACGGTGGCACCGGGTTCGACGTGTCGATCTTCGGCTACCCGAGCAACCACGACGGCGGGAACAGGATGTGGGCCTGTTGGGGCACCGCCGTCGACAACAGCATCTGGGATAACCGTTCGAAGATCACCTGCAACTTCGGCGGCGGCTCCTCGGGCGGCCCGTGGATCTGGAACTACAGCAACGCCAACGGGCTCGGCTATGTCCGCTCCGTCATGTCAACTGTCGATGGCGCCGGAGTCAACCGGGGGCCGTATTTCGACACGGCGGTCCGCGATGGCACCGACGCAGCCAACGGCGACTGGTAATCTGAGCCAATGCTGACCCGACAATCGCCTCGACTGGCAGTTCTGCTGCTGGTCGGGGCGACGGCTGCGCTGAGCGCCTGCGGCTCGGCGGCCGAGCCCGGCGGTAGCGCTAACGACGGAACCATCGCCACCCAGGCACCAACCGGTTCAGCGAGCCCCGAAGCGTTGCCGGACCGGGACGATCTGGTCGACCCACAGGTCGTCGACTGGCGCACCTGGCGGGCCGTCGACGACCGGACGCTCGAAGTCACCGTGACCGCCGGTCCCACTGACTGCTACGGCGCCGAGTCGGAGGTGGTGGAGAACGAGACGACGGTACGCGTCCGGATCCGGGTGGGCCTGCTGCCTGAGGCGGCCGACAAGGAATGCCCGGCCATCGCCACGGAATCGGCAGTCCTGGTGTCGCTCGCCGCCCCACTGGGCGACCGCGAGGTCGAGCACCTGACCTGACGCCCCGGTCCTGTGCGCGCCGACCGCTGCACGGCCGGACGCTCCCGCCGCCGTCCTTCAACGACTCGTGCGTGCGTACGGGCGGCGGGATGCTCACATTGGGGTGTGGTCGCTGTGCGACAGGCCGATCGGGTTGCGGGACGCGAGGCGGCCGGCGGGCACGGTTGACGGTGGTGGCTAGCGTCGGGCGCATGACAGGTGGGTTTCTCCGGCGATTCGTGGCCGTCCTCGGTGCCGCAGCGGTCGGCGCGGTCGCCACCGTCACGGCGGCTGGGCCGGCTGCGGCGGCCGTCACCCCGGCCGTGACCAGCTACGTGTGGGCCAGCAACCCCACCGCCGCGAGCTACACCGTGCCGATGTGGACCTCCGGCGGGCACACCTACTACTCGTACGCGAAGAATCCCGGCGGCGGGCCGATCACCGTGACCCGGTCCGGTGCCGGCGTCTACCAGGTGCGCTTCGGTGGGCTCGGGTCGCTGGTGACCGGCGGCGGGGGAGTGGTGCACGCCCAGGCGTACGGCGCGGCGGTCCGGTTCTGCACCGTCGGCTCCTGGTATCCGTCCGGCACCGATCTGCTGGTCAACGTCTACTGCTTCGGGTCCAGCGGTGCCCGACAGGACGCGTACTTCGTGGCGAACTTCGTCGAGGCCAGCGGCTCCACGCTCGCCGCCGACGGCGTGTCGTACCTCTGGTCGAATGATCCGACCTCGCCGATGTACACCCCGAACGCCTGGTACCGCTACGACGCCGGCGCGGGCACCCCGTGGGTGGCGCGGGACGCGCCCGGCTCGTACGCGGTGAAGCTGCCCGCCTCGGCCGGCCAGACCCAGCACACCTTTTATCAGATCACCGCCTACACGTCGGCGGCCGTGAAGTGCAAGGTGGTCGGCTACCTCGCGGACGGGATCGCCCGGGTATGGTGCCGGGACGCCTCCGGAGCCTTCGTCGACTCCCGGTTCACCATCACCTGGACGATTCACAACCTGCTGCAGCAGATCGCCCCGACGGCGCTGGCGACGGTGGACGACGCGTACCCGTCGGGTGGGCCGGCACCGGCGATCACCTGGACCAACGGCAGCTCGGTTAGTGGCGACTACGCCGTGACCCGCACCGGCACCGGGCGGTACGAGACGTTCTTCCCGCAGATCATCGACTACTCCGGGCACGCCGTGGCGTACGCGACCGGCTACCAGGACGCCCACTGCCACGTGCAGTACTGGCACCCGGTCGGCACCGCTGACATGACGGTCGGCGTGACCTGTGTGAACAGCGCCGGCACCCCGGTCAACACCCCGTTCACGGTCGGCTTCACCTGGTAGTGCAGACCTGGCAGGGGAGTGTGCCGTTCCGGTGGGACCTGGTCACGCCGGACCAGCTCGGAACGTTGCTCGACGGTGCCGTACCGCCGGACCTGTGGTTCGTCGACGACCTCGTCAGCTGCGCGGGGAAGGTGCTGGCCCGCAGCGGAAACGGTGACCTGTACTTCGTCGGCAGATCGTTGGACTCGATGTTCGACCTGCTCGGCGGAGTGTTCGCCGGACCCGTCGGCGTCCAGCGACTGTATCGGCTCCCGCTGTCGTTCCAACGGTCGGCGGCCAGGTCCGGGAGCCGGTGGCGGTGGCGTCCGTTGACCCGCGCCGAGGTGACCCAGGGGCGACAGTTCCTTGGCGCGGTCGGGCTGACGCCACATGCGCTGGCCCGGCGGGACCGGCCTGCGGTCCTGGTTGACGTCGTGCATCGAGGTGCGACGTTCACCGAACTGTTCACCCTGCTGCGCGACTGGATCGACGCCGACCGCGAGCCATGGCCGGTCATCCGCCGCAAGCTGCGCTTCGTCGGCGTCACCAGTCGGACCAGAACCAGCCCGAACACGTACCGGTGGCAGCAGCACGCCGACTGGACCCGGACGCTGCCCGCCGCCGCCGTGGGACGCGACCACGCACTCGCGCAGCCCTGGCTACGCACCCTCGACACCAACCTCACGAGGAGCTGACCGACAGCCTCAGATGTTCAGCTAGATTTCCTGTGCATGGGTCACGGTCGTCAGGTGGGCAGGGTGCGGCAACTGTCGCGCTACCCGGTCAAGTCGATGCTCGGAGAGGACCTGGACCAGGCGTACGTGGACGAGGCGGGCATCGCCGGTGACCGGGCCTTCGCGGTGCTCGACTGTGTCACCGGCAAGGTGGCCAGCGCCAAGAACCCGCGCCTGTGGCGGGACATGCTCACCGTACGGTCCACGCTGACGTCCCCCGACGCCACCGGCGCCCCGGCGGTCCGGCTGACCATGGCGGACGGTACGACCGAGACCGTGACGGTGACCGGTCACCCCGATCCGGCGCTGTCCACGCTGCTGGGCCGGGAGGTGCGCCTGCTCGACCGGGCCACCCCGGGCGCGAGCGTCGAGCGGATGGACCCGGACCAGGTACGCACCGAGGACGACCTGTCCCGCGCGCAGACCGGCAGCTCCATGCTGGCGGCCGGCTCCCCACCCGGCACGTTCTTCGACTTCGCGCCTCTGCATCTGATGACGACCGCGACGCTGGCCGCCCTGGCGGCCCACTCCGGACGGCCGGTTGACGACCAGCGTTTCCGGCCCAACATCGTCGTCGAGGTGCCCGACCCGGGCGCTGGCTTCGCCGAGAACCTCTGGCCGGGGCGTCGGCTGCGGATCGGCGCCGACGTGGTCGCCGAGGTCGTCATCGCGACCCCACGGTGCGTGGTGCCGGCGCTGCGGCACGGTGACGTCGAGCCGGACGTCGCGCTGCTGCAGGTGCTGAGCCGGCACAACCGCCTGCGCCTGGCGGGCGTCGGCGTTCTGCCCTGTGCCGGGGTGTACGCCCGCCCGCTGGAGTTCGGCGTCATCCACCCCGGTGACCCGGTCGAGTTCTGCTGACCGTACCCGTACCCGGTGATTCAGCGCGTACGGCGGTAGTGCATGGCCACCGCGCCGTTGCGCAGCGGCTCCGCCGAGAGCAGTTCGAGCTGGCGCGTGCCGGGCAGCCCGCCCTGGTACAGCGTCGGGCCGTGGCCGGCGATCCTGGGATGGACGAGCAGCTGGTACTCGTCGATCAGGTCCAGCCGGTCGAGCTCGGTCGCGAGCGTGCCGCTGCCGAGGAGGACCCCGGCCGGGGTCGCGTCCTTGAGCTTCTGCACGCCCTCGCGCAGATCACCGGCGATGTGGTGACTGTTGGTCCACGGGAAGTCGGTGCGCGTCGACGACACCACGTACTTGGGTTTGGCCTCCAGCTTCACCGCCCACTCGCGGATCGCCGGCGGCGCCTCCTGGTCGCCGCGGGCGACGGCCGGCCAGTAGCTCTCCATCATCTCGTAGGTGACCCGGCCCCACAGCATCGCCCCGCCCTCGTCCATGAGCCGGGTGAAGAAGGCGTGCGTCTCGTCGTCGGCGATCCCCTCCTGATGGTCGACGCAACCGTCCAGGGTGACGTTGAGGCTGAAGGTGAGCAGTCCCATGGCCTGCGAGTCTAACGCCGGCTCGACGGCCGGACCTACGATCGGGGCCATGGCCCTGACAGCGGACGACGTCGACCGGTTCGAGGCCGCCCGGCCGCGCCTCGCGGCGATCGCCTACCGGCTGCTCGGCTCAGCCAGCGAAGCCGAGGACGCCGTCCAGGAGACGTTCCTACGCTGGCAGGCCGCCGACGTCGACCGGATCGATGTCCCCGAGGCCTGGCTGACGAAGGTCCTCACCAACCTGTGCCTCAACCAGTTGACCTCCGCGCGGGCCCGCCGCGAGACGTATGTCGGGCAGTGGCTGCCCGAGCCGCTGCTCGCCGGCGACCCGATGCTCGGCCCGGCCGACACCGCCGAACAACGCGAATCCGTCTCGTACGCCGTCCTCGCCCTGATGGAACGGCTGACGCCGCAGGAGCGGGCCGTGTACGTCCTGCGGGAGGCGTTCGACTACCCGCACCGCGACATCGCCGGCATCCTCGGCGTCTCCGAGGCCGCCAGCCAGCAGCTCCTGCACCGGGCCCGGCAGCACCTCGCCGACGGCCGGGCCCGGGCCGAGGTCGACCAGGCCGCCGCCCGGCGCGTCGTCGCGGAGTTCCTGGCCGCCGCCACCAGCGGCCGGATCGAACCACTGGTACGCCTGCTCACCGGCGACGCCGTTTCGATCGGCGACGGCGGCGGAAAGATCCCGGCCCGCGCCACGCCGGTCGTCGGTGCCGTCGCGGTCGCGAGGTTCCTGCGCGGCCTGTTCACCCCGGGGGCGGCCAAGCGTGCCCTGCTCGGCGGCATGCCCGAGCTGTACGCCTGGACCGCCAACGGTGACCCGGCCGTCGTGGCCGTCGTCGACGGCCGGGTCATCGGCGTCATCTGTCTGCAGATCACCGCCGGGGGCATCGCCGTGCTCCGCAGTCAGGCCAACCCCGACAAGCTGCGCCGGGCCACCGCGTCCTGGGCAGCCGTCGACCACGGGGAACCACTGTTCACCGCCTTCTGACCGCAGCGTGTGAGGTGCTTCACGTCGCGGGTGTGTCAGCAACCGCGGGGCTGCCCGGTTCAGGTGGTGTCACACCCCGTGCAGACAGGAGCCTGACATGCGACACCGCATCACCGTCCTCGGTGCCGGCTACGCCGGAGCCGTCACCGCCGGCCGCCTCGCCCGCCGGCTCGACCCCGACGACGTCGCCATCACCATCGTCAACGCCGGACCCGACTTCGTCGAACGCATACGGATGCACCAGCTGGCGACCGGCCAGGACCCGACACCCCGGCCGTTGCGGGGGATGTTCGCCGGCACCGGCGTCGAGGTGCGGCTCGCGACGGTCACCGACGTCGACGTCGACGCCAGGACCGTCGCGGTCACCGACTCCGCCGCCGGCAGCAGCACCGACGTGCTCGGCTACGACACTCTCGTCTACGCCCTCGGCAGCGGCTGGGATCCCGGTGACGTCCCCGGCGTCGCCGAGCACGCCGACGAGATCGCCAGCAGGGCGGGAGCGCTGCGGCTACGGCAACGCCTCGCCGGCCTCGCCGGCGGGCAGCCGGTCGTCGTGGTCGGCGGCGGGCTGACCGGCCTGGAAGCGGCGACCGAGATCGCCGAGGCCCGCCCGGACCTCGCCGTCGCCCTCGCCGTCCGTGACGGTCTCGGCGACACCCTCTCGCCGAAGGGCCGCGCGCACCTGCGCACCGTCCTCGACAGGCTCGGCGTCACCGTGCACGAGCACACCACCGTCACCGGTGTCGACACCGACCGGGTCACCACCGCTGACGGCGGCTTGATCCCGGCGGCGGTCACGGTCTGGACCGCCGGGTTCGCCGTTCACCCCATCGCCCGTACGACCGGATTGAAGGTCGCCGACAGCGGCCAGATCGTGGTCGACGGGATGATGCGCTCGGTGTCGCACCCGGACGTCTACGCCGTCGGCGACGCGGCCCGGGTGACCGGCCCCGGCGGCCGGCCGCTGCGGATGTCGTGCGCCTCCGGTTTGCCGACCGCGTGGCAGGCCGCCGACGCGATCGTGGCCCGGATGACCGGCGGGAAACCGCCGAATACGCCGCTGCGCTACTTCAACCAGTGCATCTCGCTGGGCCGCCGCGAGGGCCTGATCCAGTACGTCACCGCCGACGACCGGGCCACGTCGACGGTGCTCACCGGGCGGCTAGCCGCCCGCTACAAGGAACTGGTCTGCAAGGGCGCCGCCTGGGGCGTCGCCAACCCGACCCTGCGGCTGCCGACCCGCCGTCGACGCATAGCCCGGGTCAGGGCTGGAACACAACTGTGATGGTGCGGCGTTCGTCCGAGACCGGCTCCGACCGGTACCGACTCGGACCCATACGACCTGGTGGGGAGCTGTCCACCCCGAGTGCGGCAGCGAGCCGATCGCATAGGCGGTGATCGAATAATTGGCAGTTCATGGACAGTAGCCTTGCCGACCAAAAGAACGCGACGAGGATTCATCTATGGGAGCACGTCCGAGCAGGGCGCATCAGACACCCACCTCGTCATCGGAGGTTCCATGGACAAGAAGGCGTACCGGACGCTCAGTGTCCTCGTCGCCACGGCGGCGTTGACGCTGGCTGCCGTGGCGACACCCGCCGTTGCCACACCCATCAGCGCTATCGACATGGCTACACCGGTCTCCGACACCGGTGACACCATCAACCCGGCGCTAGTACGGCAGCCCGGGTTCGTTATGTAGATGCCGGTTGATGGATTGCGTGGTCGCGGCAGCGGTAGTGGCTGGTCCGGGCGCGTGCCTGGTGTCGACGCCGCCAGTGTGACCAGGCCAGCCAGTGGCTGATCGGGTGGACGGTGTTGGTGATCAGCTTCGCGAAGAGGCGGCGGATCTCGGGCAGGGTCAACGCGATCACTGTCTGATCGGCTGTGGTGCGGTCACGGTGTTCGCGGGCTGCGATCACGGTCAGGATCGCGTGGGCGAGCATGACGAGGGTGACGTGGCGGTGCCAGGCGTGCCAGCGGCGGACCTGGGGCTCGTCCAGGCCGATGGCCTTACCGGTCTGGAAGCAGGTCTCGATCGACCATCGGGTCCCGGCCACGCGCACGAGCGTGCGCAGTGGAGTCGGGTGGGCCGACCAGCAGTGGTAGAAGGCCAACTCGCCGTCGCTGATCCGGCGGCGGATCAGCAGGGTGTGCCGGCCGGGGGTCTCGTCGGCGGGTGCGGTGATGGCGATCCAGGCCCAGTCGTAGTAGCGGGAGCCTTTCGACCCGACGCCGGCGGGCAGGCGGTTCCAGGCTCGGGTGGGCAGGTCGGCGGCGAGCCGGTCAGCACGCCGTGGGCCGTCGACCGGACGGGCGGTGACCCGGTGGCTCTTCGCCACGGCCAGGACGTAGCCGATCTCCCTGGCCTGCAGACCGCGGCGCAGGTGCCGGTCACCGCCGTAGGCCTCGTCCGCGGTGACCCACGCCGCGGGCACGTTCGCGTCGAGGACACGGGTGAGCATCCGCCGGGCCAGTACGAGCTTGGTCGCGAACTCGACATCGGCGGGGATGCCGGCGGCGGCGCACCGGTCCGGGTCGTCGGTCCATGCCTTGGGCAGGTAGACCTCCCTGTCGATCAACGTGTGACCGCCCGGGGCGGCGTAGGCGAGGTATACCGCGACCTGCGCGTTCTCGACCCGCCCCGCCGTGCCGGTGTACTGCCGCTGCACCCCGACGGTGTGTACGCCCTTCTTCAGGTCACCGGTGTCGTCCAGGATCAGAACCCCGCCCGGGTCGCCGATCGCGTCGATGACGTACCCACGCACGTCGTCACGCACCGCGTCGGCGTCCCACACCGCCTCACCCAACAATCGCTGCATCGCGTGCGGTGAGGCGTCCCCTGCCCGTTCCGCCAACTGCCAGCACGATCGGGTGTCCACATCCGACAACAGCCCGAGCAGGAACGAGCGGGCCTGCCTGCGTGGTTCCACCCGCCCGAACCGGCCCGCGATCCACGCGAACCCGGCGTCGAACTCCGTCAGCCAACTTTCGGCGTCTACGCTGTGCCCAGCGGCCGCCGCGCGATCTTCGCTTGTCTTCACAAACAGTGCATGATCAACCGGCGGCCGTCCTCGTGCCCGCAGACACGCCGACCAGCCCCGACCGAGCTGAACTCATCGCCAGTCATCTACATAACGAACCCGGGCTGCCGTACTAGCCGAGCAGATCGACGAGACGATGGTCAGGGCCACCCGCCCGGCCTTGCAGCGCGTCGCCGACGGGGCGGACGGCGTGCACCCTGGCGATGTCGAAGGCAAGACCGAGCCAAGCAAGATCGGCATCAGTAGCATCGTCGGCCCGGACAACCGCTACCAGACGACGCCGGCAGATTGGTGGCCGGCGAGCTCCACGGTCGCCATCACCCGCACCAGCGGTGGGGTCACCCGGGGGCACTGCACCGGTTGGATGATCGGTGCCGACACACTGATCACCGCCGGGCACTGCGTCTACCCCCGTAACGGCACCGCGTGGTACCCACGCAACGAGTTTACTGTCTGGCCGGGACGCGACGGCGGCTCCACGCCGTACGGTTCGTGCACCGTGGCCAGCCTGCACTCGGTCGGGGGATGGGTGAACAGCTTCATCAACGGCTACGATTACGGTGCCATGAAGCTCAACTGTACGGTCGGCAACAACACCGGCACCTTTGGTTTCATGTGGACCTCCGCCAGTCAGAACGGCACCGCGACCTACAACCGGGGCTACAGCGGGGACAAGCCGTTCGGCACCCAATGGGCCAGCTACGACCAGATTCGGGCGACCCAGTCCATCGAGTTGTTCTATCAGCACGACACGGTCGGCGGCAACAGCGGCGGACCTGTCTACACGTACTCGGTCGCCGACTGTGGTCCGTGCGCGGTGGCGGTACACGCACACGGCTTCCACGGCAGCGGCGCACCGAACAACAACCACAACAGCGGACCGCGCATCACCGAGCCCACGTTCAACAACTTCCTCTACTGGCGCGACCTGTAGCGCAGCACCGACCGGTCCTGGCGGTGACCGCGTGCCGGTCACCGGCCAGGACCGGCGTTGGGTAGCGAGCACCGTCTCCCAAAGTGCTGCTACTGTACGTATTGAATCAATGACTCGATTCGAGGACTGGCCATGAACCCAGCACGACGTGCGCTTCTGTCGATGCTGTTCGTCAGCCTGCTGGTAGCCGGCTGCGCGACCGAATCATCGAATCCGTCCGGCTTGTCGAACACCCCCGACCCGTCAGCGCCGACCGGCCCGGATACCCCCGTCTCGGACCAGCATCAGTCGGATGCGCCCCCACCGGCGTCGCCCAGTTCGGCAGCCGGTCGAGGTACGGCGATCATCGAGGTACGGAATCCGGCAGGCGAACCGCTGCCATTGATCCCGGTGGAGGCACGTACGGTCGGCTGGCCGATGCCTGTTGAGCTGTCCATGGATATCGCCCGGATGACCGACGCCGGTGGCAGGTACACCTGGACAGATCTGCCGCCGGGGGAGTACGAGTTCACCGTACGTATCCCGGGCGAGAACGCTACCGCTGCCCAGCGGGTGACGGTGGTGGCGGACGAGCTCAGCCGGATGTCGCTGACGCTCGGCTGACGATGAGGGTTGGACCGGCAGGATCCCGGCTATAGAAGGTGCCCTCTGAACTGGAAGGATAGGAGTTTCTGCCGCTTCTATTCAACCGAGCTCAGGACGAACCGCGTCGGTGGATCGAGGCTTGGCGCAGCGGGCGCGCACAGCGCCGGCGTCCGGGTGGCCGGACGCCTCGAGGTGGTCGCCGCCGGCCGCCTCGGCGCAGCCGGCGGTACGCCAGTTCGTCGCCGCCCCGTGCCGGTTGCCGATCCCGGTGTTGACGCTCAACGCCTGCCGGCACAGCTCCAGCGACCGCAGGTCGTACCCGAGGGCTTCCGCGTCGCGGCCCTGCCGCTCCAGCACCCGGGCGATGTTCACGTGGGTCTGCGCCTGGTTGGCCCGGTCCCCGACGGCCACGAACCCCTCCAGCGCCTGCGCCAGGTGCCGCGCGGCCTCGTCCGGCCGGTCCAGTTGGGCCAACGCCCGGCCCAGGTTGCGGTGCAGCTGCGCCTGCGCCGCCCGGTCGGCCAGCCGCACTGCCGACGGCAACGCGGCATCCTGCACCGCGAGTTGGTCGTGCCACCGGGCCCGCAGGTTGACGTAGCTGGTCAGGCTCCAGGCCATCTCCCAGGCGTGCCGGTCCCATCGATCGCGCGCCGCCAGATCGACCGTGGCGAGCAGTACCCGGTGCTCGGCCACCAGCCAGCGCATCGCCGCCGCGCTGTCGGCCGGCGCCGGGACGACCACCCCGGCCTGCGGGCAGTCCAGCAGGATCGGGTCCCGGTGCGGATACAGCAGCCGGTCGGCGGCGTACGCGGTGTGCAGACAATGGTCGAGCAGCCGCCCGGTCGCGGCCAGCCGGTGCGCCGCCGGCTCCTCGGCGTCGGCCAGTTCGGCGGCGTACGCCCGGAGCAGGTCATGGGCCATGTACCGGCCGGGGGAGTGCTCCGTGATCAGGTTGGCGCGGGTCAGCACCGCCAGCAGCCGGCGGACGGCGGGCATCGGGGCACCAACCAGACTCGCCGCCGCCGGCACCGTCAGCTCCGGCCCGGGATGCAGCCCGATCAGGCGGAACAGCCCGGCGGCGGCCGGATCCAGCGCCCGGTACGACCAGGAGAAGACGGCCCGTACGTCGGCGGCCGGATCCCCACCGTCGAACGGGTCGAGCCCGGCACCGGCCTGCGCCAGCTCGGCGGCCAGGTCGGGCAGCGAGGCCGCCCGGTTCACCACGACCCGCGCCGAGGCGACGGCGAGCGCCAGCGGCAGCCGGGCAAACCGTTCGATGATCTGCGCGGCGGCGGCCGGCTCCGCCCGCACCCGGGCTTGCCCCAGCCGGGTGGCCAGGAACCGCCGGGCTTCGGGATCGGTGAACAGCTCCAGGGCGACCGGCCGGGCACCGTTGATGGCGACCAGACCGCCGAGCTGTTCCCGACTGGTCACCACGGTGACGCAGCCCGGGGCGCCGGGTAGCAGCGGGCGGACCTGCTCGGCGTCGCGGGCGTTGTCCAGCAGCACCAGCATCCGTCGGCCGGCGACCAGGCTGCGGTAACGGGTGGTCTGCGCGGCCAGCCCGATCGGGACCCGCTGCGGGGCCACCCCGAGTGCGGTCAGGAATCCGCGCACCACCTCGGCCGGGTCCAAGGCGGTGCCGGCCGGGTCGAAGCCGCGCAGGTTCACATACAACTGTCCATCGGGGAACCGGTCGGTGACCCGGTGTGCCCAGTGCGGCACGAGGGTGCTCTTGCCGACGCCGGCCGTGCCGGCCACCACCGCCAGTGGGCTTCCCTCGAGTCCTTGTGGCTCGGCGAGTAGGTCGTCCAACTCGGCGAGCTCGGCGACCCGGCCGGTGAAGGCGGACGGCGCGGCCGGCAGTTGCCGGGGCGGCGGGGCCGCCGCCGGTACGCGGTTCGCCTTGCGCTGACCGGCGTGCCCACCGACGGCCTGGCCATCCAGGCGATCTGCGCCTGAGCTGACGGCGACCGGGTCACCGGGGTCGATGGAGACAACCAACCGCACAGTGAAGGCCGATGGGCCGCAGGTGGCATCCGCCGTCTGCGGCCCATCGCCGGTGGCCCTGACCGCCGGGACCGCGGCGCCGGTTGTTCCAGGTCAAGGGCTTAGGCTCGCCTCAGAATCCCTCAGAGCCCGCCTCCGTCCTGGCGGCACGCGGCTTCGACGTCGCCTACTTCTCCGCTGGCCGATAGGAGCGATGTCGAGCTGAGCGGTGAGCAGCGGTCGGGCTGCCCGTCGGCGAGGCTGAGCACCATCGGCAATAGCGTCGGCCCTGACTGTCGAGTGGGCTGATCCGTGCTCAAACAATCGGGCGAGGCAGGGCCACACGGTGACACTGTCGCTGATCCATCCGTCTATGTTGGCGACAGTGTCGCCGATCGTGGGCGAGTGGTCACATACACTGATGTATGTCCGACGCGCTGATCATGTTTGGTCGAGCGGAGATACTCCGCCTCGTCCGGGAATGCACTGCGTGGTCGTTGCCGGGACGTCCGTTGCCGGTCGTGTTGCTCTTCGGCCCTGCCGGTGGCGGCAAGACCACCACCCTGCAGATCGTGCAGAACATCACCGAGAAGCTGCACACCGCCTATGTCGACGTGGCGGCCAGGGGCTTTCACTCGAATATCGAGATCATCACGGATCTCACAGCACAGCTGAGCCTGGCGCGTCAAGGGCTGGGCACGTTGCGCTTTCCTCGCTTCCTGCTGGGACAGCTTGCTCTGCAACTTCACGCTCCGGACAATTCGACACTGCCCAGCAAACAGCAGGTCCGTGATCTGCTGGCGTCCCTCAAGGCCCACCGGATGCCGGCGGACATTCGGGACCTCGTCAGCAAGGCTACCGATCTCGGTGTGAACTCCGCCGGGATGGCGGTGCCGGGTGGGACCACGGACACGCTGATGGCCGCCGTCGAAGTCGCCTTCAGCCGGTGGCGTACGAGTGGGGAGAAATGGTGGGCGGCCGCCGGCCGCCCCACACCGGACGCGCTGCTCGAATTGCATCGCATGCACCACAACGGCGTCAGCCACGAGCGTCAGCAGGCGCAGGACAAGCTGATGCAGGCGTTCCTGGCGGATCTGCGGAGCAGCTACGCCGACTCCGTGTGGCGTTCGCAGGGCGATGTGGCGAGCCCAGTACTGCTGGACAATGTCCACACCGATGCCGGTCAAAGGTTCCTGGACTTATTGGTCCGGGCCCGTAACCAGCACCCGGACCTGGTCGATCCACTTCTCGTGGTCGGCACCACCGGGCGGTCCCTGCGGGACGTCGCACGTCCGGGATCAGCCGGGTCCATGCCGTCGCTGGCACCGCTGAACTACGCGGCGTGGCGCGAGCGGTGGACTCCGGACGAGGCTTCGACGTGGTACTTCCCGATCTGGTTGCGGGACCTCAGCGAGGACGACTCTGCCCGATGGGCTCGCCAGCACGGCATCTACGACAGGTGGACGGTCGCGGCGGTTCACCGCCTGACCGGCGGTCATCGGCTCGGCACCGTCGAGCTGCTCACCACCGGCACCGAGCGGGCAGGGGCCGACGTCGGTCGGCCCAGGATCAGAACGCTCGGCGTACCACGCAGTGACGGCGGGACACTCGCCGACGCCCTGCTGCGCCAGCTGCTGGTCGATGTCCCGACCGAGTACCACGACCTTTTGATCACCTGCTCGGCGTGCCGGAGCCCGACACCCACCGAGATTCAGGCCGCGGTGGGTAACGCCTCCATCCACGCGGCCGACGACCTGCGACTGTTGCTCGACCAACGGCTGTGGCTCGAGCCCGGTGCGCCGAGCTCGGTACACCCGTTCCTCAGACGGCTGCTGCACCTGCACCTGCAGTCCCGGCCGGACGACCACCCGGACAACTGGGTGGCTGTGCACGACCGGCTCCGCCTGTACTGCTTCGAGGCCGAAGACACCATCGGATCATTCCATCACCTCCTCGCTCTGCACGAGGTGCGGGAGGTCGTCGACCATCTGGAGCAGACACTCGACGGCGACGGCGACTGGTTGTCCTCGCTGAAACAGATCACGGCCGCACCGAACCGGCTGGCGAAGACCGGCGACATCCATCCCCGAACGGTCGTCCCCTGGGCGTCGGAGGCCGAGCGGCGTGTCCGTACCGTCGCCCTGCTCGTCGCCGGGCTCTGGATCCAGTCCGATCCGCTAACGGCGAGCCAGCCGAGGTTGCTCCGCAACACGGCCCACCAGTTCACCGAGCTCGCCAGCCTCGTACCGAGGCTGTCCGACACGTTGTTCACGATGGCCGAGGAATGCCGCCGGGAGGCAAACACCTATGACCTATGAACCGGTCGAGCCGACCAGACCGCGGTGGCGCCGGTGGCTGCCCGGTGTCGTCATCGTGGTGCTCGTGGCCGCGCTTCTCGGTACCGGCATCGTGTTCTACCTCAACGACCGCCAGACGTGCGGCCACGGGGTGACCAGGTTCGACGGCACCCGGGAATGCGTGGGGATCACCGACGGTGCCTTCCATTTCGAGCTCGATGGCCCCGACGGGCAGAGCGCGAACCTGAAGAGGGTGCTGGAGCTGATCAATGAGGCGAACCGGCGGGTGCGGGAGGGCGGCGGACCCTGGTTCAGCGTGGCCTACGTGCTGCCGATGCCATGGGGAAATCAAGGGGCCTACCCCGCCACCAACGTCGTCAGCCAACTCTACGGCGCGTACGCCGCGCAGACGCAGGCAAACGAGCGCAGCGAGCGGTTGAAGGTGCGCCTGCTGGTGGCGAACACCGGGCACGACGGTGTCGCTTGGGAGCAGGTCGCGGAGGACCTGATCGAGCGACGCGGCTCGGAGCACCTCGCGGCCGTGGCTGGGCTGGGCCCGAGCCTGGACACCACGAAGGAGTTCGTCGCCCGGCTGTCCGACGCCAGGATCCCGATGGTGGGCGCCACCCACGGCCCCGGCGTTGTTCCTCTATGCCTGATTTGATCACGGTTTGTTAGATGCGGTAGACGGCGAAG
>NZ_JBHMIM010000093.1:0-15292 GCF_048060115.1 Micromonospora sp. LOL_023 | reverse complement strand
GCCTTCGCCGTCTACCGCATCTAACAAACCGTGATCAAATCAGGCATAGAGGAACAACGCCGGGGCCGTGGCCCACATACAAGGTATCCTGATTAACAGATTCCGGTGGGACGACATCCCTCGACAGGGACGCGACCTCACCGAGTTGTACCGTGGTTGCCGCCGTCACAGCAGCCCCTTGAGGTCGGCGAGGCCCTGTTGGATCTCGGATTCGAGGCGTTCGAGTTCGGCGATGATCTCGGCTGGTGGCCGGTGCTCGACCTCCTCGTGCACGATCTCCTTGTAGCGGTTGAGGCTCAGGTCGTAGTCCTGGGCGACGATGTCGTCCTTCGGCACGCAGAAGGACTGCTCGGTGCGCGCCCGCTCCCGCTCGGCACCGTCGCGCTGCTTCCAGCGGGCCAGCACGTCCGGCAGGTTGTTCTTCGCGTGCTCCTCGGCGGTCAGCGCCTCGGTCGGCACCGGGCCGAGCTTCGCCTCCGGCAGCAGCGGACTGCGCTTGTCGTCGAGGCTCCAGCCGTCGGCCTTCACCTCGTAGAACCAGACGTTGCCCGTACCACCGCTGTTGGTCTTGGTGAAGAACAGGATCGCGGTCGACACCCCGGCGTACGGCTTGAAGACCCCACCGGGCAGCTTGACCACCGCGTCGAGCTTCTGGTCCTCGACCAGCATCCGGCGCAGCTCCTTGTGTGCCTTGCTGGAGCCGAAGAGCACCCCGTCGGGCACGACCACCGCCGCTTGGCCGCCGTTGCGCAGCAGCCGCAGGAACAGCGCGAGGAACAGCAGCTCGGTCTTCTTCGTCTTGACCGTCTGCTGCAGGATCCGCGAGGTGCGCTCGTAGTCCAGGCTGCCGGCGAACGGCGGGTTGGCCAGGATCACCGAGTACGCCTCGGTCTCGTCGCTGACGTCGTCACCGAGGGAGTCCCGGTAGTCGATGGCCGGGTTCTCCACCCCGTGCAGCAGCATGTTCATGCTGCCGACCCGCAGCATCGTGTTGTCGAAGTCGAAGCCGTGGAACATGTCCTGGTGGAAGTGGTCACGTAGCACCGGGTCGTGCAGCGCGTCCGGGTGCCGCCGGCGGATGTACTCGACCGCGCCGACCAGGAAGCCGGCGGTGCCGCAGGCCGGGTCGCAGATGCGATCCTTCGGGCCGGGCTCCACCATCTCGACCATCAGGTTGATGATGTGCCGGGGCGTCCGGAACTGACCGTTGTGCCCAGCCGTCGCGATCTTGCTGAGCATGTACTCGTACAGGTCACCCTTGGTGTCCCGGTCATCCATCGGGATGTCGTCGATCATGTCGACGACCCGCCCGAGCAGCGCCGGGTTCGGGATGGTGAAGCGGGCGTCCTTCATGTGCCGCGAGTACGCCGACCCGTCGCCACCCAGGGTGCGCAGGAACGGGAAGACGTGCTCGCCGACGATCTCGTACATCTTCCGTGGGTCGCCAAGGCCCGTGAAGTACGACCAGCGGAGCTCGCTGTACGGGCGGCCCTGCGGGTCGTCGCCGTCGGGGTAGATGTGCCGAACCCCGTCGGGGCCGAGGCGCTGTGCCCGGTTGTCGGCGAGGGTCTGCAACTCGTCGAGACGGCGGATGAACAGCAGATACGTAATCTGCTCGATCACTTCGAGGGGATTGGAGATACCGCCCGACCAGAAGGCGTCCCAGATGCGGTCGATCTTGCTTTTCAGTTCACCAGTGATCACGGAATCATGTCCCAAGGGCTGAGTGGTGGTGGACACGGAACCGTTTAGGTTCCGACGCATCCACACCGGGCACAAGGGACGGTCAGGCAGATCACTTGCGACAGTCGCAGCACGACAGAGATGATCATGCCAAACTTGGTAACCGTACGGAGGAATCAACGCTGGTCAAAACATGATCAACCTACAGGTTTGACAGGTACGCCTTCAGGCTCTTGACTGCTTGGTGAGTCAGGACGGCGGCTTCCTCGACGTTGGCGCGGGACAGCTCCGACCAGGTGTAGATCTCCTGCGTACGGTCCTGACGCCCACCGGCGAGCAGCTGTGCCACGCCGAGCTGACTCGCCCGCATCGCGTTGGCGACATTCGCCAGCTTCGCCTGCTGCGTCTCGATCTCATCGAGCAGCCGACGCAGTTGCTGAAGGTATGAGCCGGTGCTCCCGCCGCCCCCGCCACTGCCGCCCCGGCTCGCCGGGCCGCCGATAGTGATCGTCCGGTCGCCACCGCCCCGGCTCCGATGGCCAGGGTAGCGGCGGCGGACGCTGCTCAACGGTCTCGCACCGCCACCACCAGCGCCGGAGCCGCCCGAGGTCGTGCCGTCGCCCGCCCGAGCCTCACGTCGCCGGTCCAACACCGTGTTGACGAAGCCCTTGCCCGCGACACTCACCGCGTGTCCGAGGATCGCACCGACGATCGCGACGGACGACGGAAGTCCCCACTTCGTGGTCGCCAACGCAGTAAGGGCACCGAGGCCGGCCCCCAACTGCTGGACGAGGTTGCCGGTGCCTTCCTTCGTCGTCTCGTGCCGCCACTGCTGCACGAACGACTGGGCTGGTCTCTCACCAGCCCGATACTGACGCCGCCGCCAGCTCACTCGTCGACCACCGGATCGAGGAAGGCGCAGGTCGCCGAAATCAGTACCGGGAGGTTCTCGGCGACTTCCCGAGCTATCGACTCCGGCGTCAGCCCCAAGGGCTCCTCCCCCGGCTCCAGCTCGTCCTCGTCAGCCGCCGCATAGTAGGCACACGCCTCCCACAGGTTCTTGCTGTGGAACGAGAACGACCAGAGCCCGTACACCGAGTTTGGTAGGGCAACGAGGGGTTGGGCGGCGATGCCGATGCGGTGCTGGTGAGGGGCGTCCGGGGTGGAGCCGAGGCCCTGGGCCAGCGGCAGCAGCTTGTGCCGGCTGAACACCGGGCGCAGATCGCCGTCCGGGTCGAACTCGACCAGCAGACCCCGGGCGATCAGGTCGTCGACGGACCGGGCGGCCTGCGGCTCCGGCTTGGGTGCGGTCTCTAGCATTCGTACCAGCGACTCCCGGTTGACCGACAGCTTGGCGTGCCGGTCCGGGTAGAGGAACGCCGCCGCCCACACCGCTGCCTCGGTCTCGGTCAGCTCGACCAGGTCGTCACCGAGATGCACCTCGTAGCACTCCGGCGTCGGATCCGGTGGACGGACGTACCGGTAGCGCGGACCCATGCTCAACCCGGCGGGCACGATCACAGTCGACATACCGCCCAGTCTCCCAGCCTCAGCCAAGCCGATGCCGCCAGCATCTGGCCCAGCACGGGCAATGGTCAACGGGCTCGTCAGGCTGCCACCTTCGCCACGTCGTACGCCTCGACGAAGTCCCGTGCCGCCGGCACCCGGTCGGCCACCTGCCCGAGGTCGGCCCGCAATCCGGCGAGCCGCTTACGGCCACGCCCGGACTTCAGCTCGGCGATGTCGGGCAGCGCGTCCAGCGCGACGGTGCCCGCTGCGGTGGAGTCGCCCTGCTGGTGCAGCGCGATCGCCAGGCTGACCTTGCCGAGAATCTGGTTCCGCCGGTAGACCGGATCGTGATGCGCCAACCGGGCTTGCAGGCAGGGAACCGCCCGCTCTGGGCGACCGAGCGCCAGCTGCGACAACGCCTCCACCGCGTTGACCTCGTTGTCGTTGACAAACCTGGTGTAGAGCGGGTCGTCGTCGCTGGGGCCACGGTCGTACGCGGTCTTTGCCCTGGCCAGTGCGCGGTTGAACTCAACGGCGTCACCCATTTCTGCGGACGCGTGTGTCGTCCGCAGATGCAGCAGGCTGGTCAGCCGAGGGGTCGCCCACGGGCCGGAGATGCGTCGGGCAGCCTCGGCGATCTGCAGAGACTCGACCGGCCGCACCTCCCTGACCAGCATCGCCATGACCACCATGGCGTGGACCTCAAGGTGCGGATCGTCGCGCAGTCGGGCGCGGACGATCGCTTCCTGCAGGTAGCGGCGCGACTCGGCACGCCGCTCCGCGTCCAGCGCCAGCCAGCCGATCCAGGCTTCCAGGTCGCCGAGGTTGCTCTGCAGCGCGTCGCCGACCTGCCGTGGATAGGTGGCCTGCCGCTCCCAGCGGGTCAGCCGGCGGTGCATGGCGATGGCAACGTCGCAGAGGCTGCCGCCGCCGGCCGCCGCGTCGGCCCGCTCAAGGCTCGCGATGGTGGCCGACACCTGCTGCAGGTGCTCCATGCTCAGGTGCTGCGGCACATCGGGAGCGGTGACCCAGTCTCGCAGCGGGGTGGCGATGCCCAGGCCCGCCAGAGCGGCATTGATCGTGAAAGCACGCCGGTCCGTAAGATCACCTCCATTGTCGTCCCTCGATGTAACGGTACCGCCCCAATCGCCAATGTCCAGAGATCGATTTTCCGGCTCCCCGGCGAGCAGGGCGTCAAGCTCGTCGAACGAAGTGCCGAGCGCTTCCGCGAGTTGTGCTCGGGTATACGGTTGTGGCTCGGCCTTACCCCGCTCCCACCGGGCAACGGTGGTGCGGTCGACCTGCAGGCGCTCGGCCAGCCCTTCCTGGCTGAAGCCGGCCGCCCTGCGCCTCCTGATGAAACCGTCTCGCCGTCCGGTCAACTGGACGCCCTCCCGTCGCGGCCCGTGTCCACGGTGAACACCAGTAACGCAGATCAGAGAGATCAATTCAACGGGCTGTGGACAACTCGCACTTGTCATCTTTCGTGGAGGTTCCACCCTTCCTCTTGACCTCAACGGTCTTGCTTTCTCGTTGGTCCGGTCGCGTGAAAGGCTGCAGGAGTACCGGTAGCAGCCACGGCGACCGGAGCGGGAAGCGGGTGGCAGGCGTACCCGGGGGCCGTCGGCGAGTTCGTCATGCTGGACGACGGTCGGCGGGCGACGCCCGTCCCGGTGCCGACCCCGCCACCGAGGCCATGGAAGAGGCCCGGCTGCGGCTGTCCGGTCGGCTGGACCGACGCCGCTTCCAGCAGGCGGTCGACGTCGTCGTGGCCCGGCATCCGATGCTGCGTACGGTGTTCCCGGCCGGGGCACCCCGGCTGTTGAAGGAGCTGGTCACCCCGTTCGGCCACTCCGGGTTCGTCTGCCGGACACGGTGGCGTCCTGCCAGGTGGAGTCGTTGCTGCAGGCGGACCGGCCGGACCTGCCGCTGGTGCACGGCCCGGTGGAGCCGGAGCTGGCCGCCGCATACTGGTCGGCGGGGCTGGCGGCGGCCCCGCTGCATCTGGACGGCACCACCGTCGCCGACCTGGTCGACGGCCGGATGAGGCAAGTCAAAAGGACAGACGTGACGACGGAGGAGCCACAGTGACCCCGGAACCCGGCATCGACAGACTGCTCGACCAGGTCCGCGGTCGCCTCGACCGGGTCGACGCCCGGACCGCCTACCAGGCCCAGCAGGACGGCAGGGCCGTGCTGGTCGACATCCGTCCGGCCGCTCAACGCGCAGAGTACGGCGGAATTCCCGGGGCGTACGTGATCGAACGCAACGTGCTGGAGTGGCGCCTCGACCCGCACAGCGCGGCGCGGCTCGACGTGGCCGACACCCCGCAGCTGTGGCCGATCGTCGTCTGCCAGGAGGGGTACGCGTCGTCGCTGGCCGCCGCGTCGCTGCAGGACACCGGCCTGCCGTTGGCCACCGACCTGGCCGGTGGCTTCGCGGCCTGGCGGGCCGCCGGGCTTCCGGTGCTCGCCCAGCCGGGCTGAGCGACCACCGGTCAGCAGCTGCGTCAGTGGCTGCGGGACAGGCTGATCGCGAAGCGGCCGGCCGGGTCGGTCCACCAGTGGGTCAGCTCGAAACCGGCGGCGGCCAGCTCGGCGGTCACCCCGGCCCGGCGGAACTTCGCCGACACCTCGGTCCGGATATCCTCGCCGGCGGTGAAGCTCACCGGCAGGTCGAGATCGGCCACGTACACCTGCGTGTCCCGGTCGGCACGCAGCCGCATTTCGATCCACTCCCGGTCGGTGTCCCAGAGCGCGATGTGCCGGAACGCCGCCGGGTCGAAGTCGGCGCCGAGCTGCTGGTTCAGTACGTGCAGCACGTTACGGTTGAACTCGCCGGTCACCCCCTGGCTGTCGTCGTAGGCGGCGACCAGGGTGGCCGGGTCCTTTACCAGGTCGGTGCCGAGCAGCAGCCAGCCGCCGGCGCCGAGCACCCCGTGCAACGCGGTCAGGAACTCGGCCCGTTCGTCCGGCACCAGGTTGCCGATGGTGCCGCCGAGGAACGCGACGAGCCGGTCGTCGCCGGCCGGCATCCGCCCGAGATGGCGGGTGAAGTCGCCGACGACCGCGTGCACCGGCAGCCCCGGGTAGTCCCGGTCGATGGCGGTGGCGGCGTCGCGCAGCGCCGCCTCGGAGACGTCCAACGGCACGAACAGGTCGAGGCTGCCCTGCCGGCGCAGCGCGTCGAGCAGCAGCCGGGTCTTCTCCGACGAGCCGGAGCCGAGTTCGACCAGGGTCCGGGCCCGGGTGACGGCGGCGATGTCGTCGGCGTGGGCGGCCAGCGCGGCCCGCTCGGCCCGGGTCGGGTAGTACTCCGGCAGGGTGGTGATGCGTTCGAACAGGTCGCTGCCGTGCTTGTCGTAGAACCACTTCGGGGGCAGCCATTTCGGGTTGGCGGTGAGTCCGGCGCGGGCGTCGGCCCGCAGCGCCTGCTGCTGGTCGGCGTCGGTCAGCTCGATGTCGATCCGCACAGATCCTCCACGGTGTAGGTGTGCCGGTCGGCGACGACGAGCCGGCGGTCGGCGACTGGGCGCCAGGCCGGGTCGTCGTCGAACGGTTCGGAGGCGACGATCAGCCGCTCCGGCCCGGCGAGAACAGCCAGGGAATGGCCGACGGCGCTGGCCCAGGCCCGTTCGCCGTCGGTGAGCAGCAGGTTGAGTCGGGACGCCGGGGCGGTGGCCAGGACGCCGGTGACGGTGTCGGTGATCGCCACGCCCGGGTCGACGCCGGACCGCAGCCGGTGCCGCACCAGCGCCCACAGCAGCGCCGAGTCGGTCGGTGCGTCGAGGGTGAGTAGGTCGGTCACCGGCAGGGTGGCGGCCAGCGCGGTCACGCTGTCCGGCCAGCCGTCCACCACCCCGTTGTGGCTGAACAGCCAGCGCCCGTCGGTGAACGGCGCGCAGGCCGTCTCGCCGAACGGCATCCCGGGGGTCGCCGAGCGGACCGCGGCCAGCGCCGCGCCGACGGTGGTGGCCCGGCCCAGCTCGATCAGGCCGGGATCAGCCCAGATCGGGCCGGCCCGCCGGTAACGGACCGGACCGGTCGGGGTGTACCAGCCGACACCGAACCCATCGACGTTGACCGTGCCGCCGCCGCGCATGTCCCGGGGCGCCCAGGACTGGCGGTACAGGCCGTACGGCGGCTCGACCAGCAGCTGCGTCAGGCTGACCGGCGGGCCCAGGTAGACCTGGTGGCGGCACACTAGGCGGTCTCGCCGGGGTGCGGGTCACGGGCGGTACGGAAGCCGCTGAAGATCTGCCGGCGGATCGGGTAGTCCCAGTTGCGGAACGTGCCCCGGCAGGCGGAGCGGTCGGTGCCGAACGAACCGCCGCGCAGCACCCGGTAGTCGCGGCCGAAGAACACCTCCGAGTATTCGCGGTACGGGAAGGCCGTGAAGCCGGGGTAGCCGGTGAACCAGGTGTCGGTCCACTCCCACACGTCGCCGATCAGCTGGTGCACCCCGGCCGGTGACGCGCCGGCCGGGTAGGCGCCGACCGGTGCCGGGTGCAGGTGCCGCTGGCCCAGGTTGGCGTGCTCGGGGCCGGGGTCGTCGTCGCCCCACGGGTAGCGGCGGGACCGTCCGGTGGCCGGGTCGATCCGGGCGGCCTTCTCCCATTCGGCCTCGGTGGGCAGCCGCCGGCCGGCCCAGCTGGCGTACGCCTGCGCCTCGTACCAGCCGACGTGCACCACCGGCTCGTCGGGCACGATCGCCGACCGCCGGCCGAACCGCGTGTAGCTGCCGTCGCCGTGCCAGTGCGCCGGCCCGGCGAGTCGGGCCTGCAGCCGGTGGGCCCAGCCCTCGGCGCTCCACCACCGCTCGTCGTGGTAGCCGCCGTCGTCGATGAACTGCTGGTACCGGGCGTTGGTGACCGGCGCCCGGTCGATGAGGAAGGCGGGCACGTCGACGGTGTGCGCCGGGCGTTCGTTGTCCAGCGCCCACGGCTCGGTGGAGGTGCCCATGGTGAACGGCCCGGCCGGGATCAGCGCCTCACCGTCGACGGTCGTGACCGACTGCGGCGGCGGCGCGCCGGTCAGCACCGGCGGGCCGGCCCGCAGTTGGTGGGTGGCGAGCATCGTCTCGTCGTGCTGCTGCTCGTGCTGCACGATCATCCCGAAGGCGAAGCCCTGCTCGACCAGCCGGCGGCCGTCGAAGCTGACCGTGTCCAGCAGGTCGAGTACCTGCTCGCGTACGGTCCGGGTGTACGCCCGCGTCTGCGCCGGGTCGAGCAGCGGCAACGCCGGTCGGTCGGCTCTGGGGTGTCTGAACGCGTCGTAGAGGTGGTCGATGTCGGCGCGGACCGGCTCCCGACCGCCGACGTCGCGGACCAGCCAGAGCTCTTCCTGGTTGCCGATGTGCGCCAGGTCCCAGACCAGCGGCGACATCAGCGAGGAGTGTTGGCGGACGAGATCGCCGTCGTCGACGGCATCGGTGAGGGCCCGGCTGCGCCGCCGGGCACGTTCGAGATCCTCGGCGAGAGCGCCACGGGGATCCTGAACGGTCGACGGGTCGGTCCGGACGAAGATGGAGTCGGTCACCTGGTTTCCTCCTGTGCCGCTGTCAGGGCGGATCGTTCAGGGTCGTTGGTGCAGCCGTCGATGCAGGGCCCGGGTCACGGCTCCGGCGGTCTCGGTGGCCAGGCCGGTGTCGGTGAGCCGCTCGCAGGCCAACTCGACCAGCGAGCCGGCGGCCGTCGCGATGGCCTGATCGGCGAGACCGTCGCGGGCGGCCGGCAGCCACCGGTCGGCCGTGTCGGCCACGCAGGACGTCGCGGCGCGCAGCGTGTCGTCCCGGGCGAACAGCGCGGCCAGCACCGCCGCCGGGACGATCCATTCGCCGCCCGGCTGCGAGTCGAGGTACCGCAGCTCCAGGTAGCCGCGCGGACGGACCGGCGGGAAGATCGTGCTGAGATGCAGATCGAGGTCTGCGTAGGTGGGCGGCCGAGGGGTGCCGGTGGCGATCCACTCACCGAAACTGGTCGATCCGGGCAGCCGCCAGCCACCGGGGCCCTCGGTGACGAACAGCGGCGGAGTATCCAGCACCCGGCGGGTCCACTCGTCGACCGGATTCGGCGACGGCGGGACCCGGACCGGTGCGGCAGTACGGACCGGGTCGAGATTCAACCAGGTCGCCATCCGGCTCGACGCCCAGCCGGTCCGCCGACCGGCCCGCGCCGGTGAGTTGGCGAACAGGGCGAGCAGCACCGGCCCGAGCAGGTGTGCCGCCGACCACCGAAGCCCGAGTTGCCGTTCGCTGCCGGCGTCGAGGCAGACCTGAAGCCCGGCGGTGCCGCACATCATGTCGGCGCCGACGGTGCCCTGCCGGGCGAAGGCCGCCGCCATGGCGGCGTACCGGCGGTCGTGCAGTATCTGCTTCGGTGGCCGGATCGGATCGCAGCCCGTACGGCCGAGTCGCAGCCCGGCACGGGACAACCGGTCGGTCAGCGCGTCGACGTCGGCTGACGCGGCGAGGTGCAGAGCGGTGAGGGATTCCGCTGGCTGGGTGGAGATCTCCACCTGCCCACCAGGTTCGACGGTGACCAGCCCGCCGTGCGGCAGCGGGGCGTGTGGGCTGGTGGGGCGCAGTGTCCGCGGGGCGTGATCACCGAGGGCACCGGCCAGGTCGTCGGGGTCGAGATGTCGGGCTGGTTGATGTTGGTAGTGGACGGTCCATTCGAGTTCGACACCGATCCGGCGCGGTGGGCCGGTCTTGAAGCAGATCCGAGTGATGTAGCCAGCGGCGGCTGCCGGATCGATGATCGCCGACTCGGTCGGACTGACAGCCGCGAGGCCGGGGGGAGTATTGGACATATCGCCTCCTCCAGTGACAGGTCGATCGCGGGCAGCGATCGGCCCCGGTGTGACCGTATCGCCACCGTCCGACAATTTCGGAAACGATGGCTGTCAGCTGCGGCGAAAGCATGGTCGCGCCGGATGCGGGTACCCCACCGCTGCCGACCGAGAGGACCACCGACGTGACCGACATCACCACAGACGACCGGACCCTGATGCGGGCGATGCGAGCCGCTCACGCTCATGCCGACGCGACCACCGAGACCGCCCGGTTTCTCGACCGGATGGGCCAGGTGCCCGATCCGGCCAGCATCGCCGAGTACGCCAGCCTGCTCGCCCGAGAGGAGCTGACCCGCGACGAGCGGGCCGAGATGCTGCGAGAGGCCGGTCTCGACCTACCCAGCCTGGACGACGAAGACGTCTGACCGGGCGTCAGGGCGACCAGCGCGCCCCCAGCCGGGCGACCGCCACGACCGAGGTGACCCCGACCGTCACGGCGACCAACGCCGCCGACCGGTAGCTCAGCAGACCGGCCGACCAGCTGGCGAACGGCAGAAAGGTGCTGGTCGCGGCCAGCGGGGCGGCGGCCAGGGCGGCCAGAATCCGTGATCCGCGCAGTCCGCCCACCTGGTCGAGCAGCAGGACCAGCCCGAGCGCCGCCGCCCAGGCGGCGGCAACCGCCGACCAACACACCAGCACGACGAACACCAATTCGAACTGGTGGGTCGCCCAGACGGCCAACATCAGCAGGGTGGTACCGGTGCCGGCGACCAGGCAGCTACGGACAAACCGCACGAGTGGCGCATTGCGCTGCCGGACCCGCCAGCCAATGGCCGCGAGCACCAGCGCGCCGAGCAGCACGGCGGCGGTCGCCTCCGGCAGCAGCAGCCCCAGCTCGAACCGCGCCGGAACGACCGGTTGGGTGAACGACCCGGGACCGTTGAAGCCGAGCCGGCTCCATTGGCCGTCGGCGGACCGGACCGCGATCCCGTCCCGGCCGTTGGCGACGGCGACCTGATGCCCGTCCGGGACGGCGACGACCGCGACGGCCCGCGACACCAGGTCCCGATCGGGTGCGTCGAGCGCGGGATGGGACCGGGTCAGATAGCCGCGCTGGCGCTCCGGCACCTCCCAGCTCAGCTGCCAACTGCGGCCGCCGTCGGTGCTCTGCTCGGCCCGCAACCGGCCCGGCACCACCCGGTAGCAGCGGGTCGGGTCGCCGGGCACACAGGCCTTCGTCGCGTCCAGCACCAACGCCGCGCGATCGACCGCCGCGCGATCGGCATCGAACCGGTCCCGCTGTGCCTGCGTCATCGGCACCCACCTCGGCGGATCACCGAAGCCGACCAGCCAGTCGGTCGGCCCGTGATCCGCCGTCGGCGCGTCATCATCGAACTGGCCGACGACCAGCCGCCCCTCCCACCCGCCGACCGAGTGGACATACGGATAATCGGCCTGCGAGGTCGCGGCCACCCCGAGCACGCCGAGCGGAAGCACGACCAGGACACCGAGGCGGCGTACCGCCAGGGTGGATGCCGGGCGGCGACGGGCCCGCCGGTAGGTCCACCCGGCGAGACCCAACGCGAGCCGAGCCGCTGGTTGGTTGGTTGGTCGGATCGGACTCCCTCTGGGTTGCGGTAGCACTCGGATAGAGTCATTCGATGGTGACCTTCCGGGTCGACGAGGTGGTCCCGGCGACCGCGTGCCTGCCTACCCGACCGCTGGGCGATCTGTTCGGTGACGCGTTGGTGGTCGGCGGTGATCCAGCACTGCCGGTGCTGGTACCGGACGGGGTGCACCCGTTGCTCGACGCGGTAGGGCGGGCGTTCGCCGACCACCGCCCGCTGGTGTTGTCTCCCGACGCGGTGTGGTTGACCATCGCGCAGGGCGTCGCCCATCACATCCGGCTGCACGCCGACGAGTTGCGTCCCCGGTTGGTGAACCACGCCGGCCGTGAGCGTCTCACCGTGACCGTCGACGGGCCCATGCCAACGAACGCGGCGTCCTGGCAGGACGTGGTGGGGTCGTTCCATCAGCTGCTGGCCGCCGAGATCAGCGACGCCGACTTGTTCGAATGTGATTTCTCCACCAGCAGCGACGTCGACCGTCTCGCTAGCCGAGTCGCCGCACTCGACGCCTATTCCCCGTACTTCTCCCTGTGGTTGGTGTGCGTGTGCGGCATCCCGTCGATCACGGTGACCGGCACGGCTGCGGACTGGCGGAAGATCCGCGCGCGGGTGGACACGATCGCAGGGTACGGCCTGCAGGAGTGGTGCCGGTCGCTCGCACCTGTCGCCGACCAGTTCGTCCGAGCCGCGCAAGGCCAGGTGGACGTGGCGTTCTGGCGACGGATCTACAACCCGGTCGACGCGTACGGCGGTGAGGTGGTGACCGGCTGGATCGCCCGCCTGTACCCGTACCTGCGGGGTAGAGGGGTGCTGGACCGCCGGAACCCGCTGCTGGAGCTGCCCATCGACGAGCCCCGCGACGCGACGGTCGACGGCCGGGGCTTCTACAACGGTCCGGGCATCCGCACCGATCGACTCCCCGCCACGTTGTCGCGGGTGATCGTCAACGTCAACGACGCGACGGCGAACGACAACCGTACGGTCGCCCTGCACGCCGGCCTGGTCGGCGTCGCGCAGGACGACGACGGCGCGCTGCGGCCGGTGGCCGGCTGGTACCTCGAGCCCGCGGCGGTGGAGATCGACGACGTGATCGACCGGATCGTTCGGGACCACGACACCACGCCACCGCAGCCGCTGGACGTGTTCAGCCAGCGATGCACCAGGCCGGCCGGTCACTCACCCAGGTACGGTCTGCTGATCGACACCACCATGCCGCACACACGCGCCGCGCTCGCCGACGACCTGACCGCACTCGGGGTACGGCGCGGGTCGGTGCTGCTCGTGCACTCGTCACTCAAGGCACTCGGCTGGGTCTGCGGCGGCCCGGTCGCGGTGGTCCAGGCGCTGCTCGACGCGCTGGGTCCGGACGGCACCCTGGTGGTGCCGACCCACACGCCGGACAACACCGACCCCGCCTGCTGGCGCAATCCGCCCGTACCGGAGTCGTGGTGGCCGGTGATCCGTACCCACACGCCCGGATTCGATCCGGCGGTGACGCCGAGCCGCCGGATGGGCGCCATCGCGGAGACCACCCGTACCTGGCCGGGCGCACGGCGCAGCGACCACCCGCAGGTGTCGTTCGCGGCGCTCGGCCCACTCGCCGACGCCGTGGTGGCCGGGCACCGACTCGACGGCATGTTGGGCGAACACTCCCCCGTCGGCGCCGCCTACCGGCTGGACGGCGACGTCCTGCTGCTGGGCGTCGGGCATCACAGCAACACCTCGCTGCACCTGGCCGAATACCGGCAGGCGGACCCGCCGCGCAAGCAAGAAGGCTCGGCCGTACGCACCCTGGCCGGTCGAGCCTGGACCCGCTGGCAGGACATAGCCATCGACGAAGACGACTTCGACCAGCTCGGTGCTGCTTTCGAGGCCACCGGCAGCGCGGCGATCGGGAAGGTCGGCGAGGCCGAAAGCCGGCTGATGCGCCAACGCCCGCTGGTCGACTTCGCCGTAAACTGGCTCGCCACCCACCGGACCAACCGCTAGCCATCACGGTGACCGCAGGTGTCGCCCGTGCCCCGGCTGGTCGAAGGCCGACTGCCGGTGCAGGCGTACGCCTGAGGCATCCCGCTGCGCGCAGCGCGGTACGCGGCAGCTCCGGATGCCAAGGTGGCGGCACTACATCGAGGTGACGCTGAGGCACCTCATCTCGCGAACTTGACGTGCGTCAGCGTCACCTCGAAGGGGCGCATCCCGGGTCACGCAAAAGGGACCTCCCGCCGAACCGGGACGTACATTGAGCCTTTCCGGGTAAGGCTCTGATCACCGGGCGCGGTGTCCGGAACGGTCAAGATGTGTGGGAATCGCCCTGGTGAGCCGGGATGAACGATGAGGGCGCGGAACGCCGGTACGAAGTGTTCCTCTCACAGACCACGACCCCGGAGTCCCGCGCCGCTCATGACATGCGGACCCTGGCCGACCTCGGCTACGAGGGCGAAGCCGACACCATCGCCGTCGCGTTCAAGAAGCCCAAGAACGGTGAGCTCACCGACCTGCAGCAGACGTTCAACCACGCCCACAACCGGCTCCGCGCGGTCGGTGAACGCGGGAACAGCCTGCTCAAGACGACGTTCAAGGCCTTACGTAACGTCAGCCTGTGCCCGTGGAAGATCGGGAACATCGTCGCTGCGGCACTGGTCATCCTCCACATCGAGCACAACCGAACCACCTGAGCCGAGTACCGGCACTACACCCAGTCGCGGACCGTTACTCGCAAAGGCTCAGTGATGGTCTCCGGCGGATCCTGCAGGTCGGCGTCGATGCTGACGATCCAGCGCCCGGTCGAGCGATGCAGCCCGGCGGTCAGGGCGGCTTGATGGCCGCTGTTGTTGCGCAGCCTGATGACGCGCAGCTGCGGCCAGGTGGACCGATACCGGTCGAGGACCTCGGCCGTTCTGTCGACGCTGCCGTCGTCCACGGCGATGAACTCGTAGCTGACGCCGCAGGTATCGAGGACGCGCCGCAGACGGGCGACGAAGGCCGGGATCGTGTCTTCTTCGTTGTACATCGGCGAGACCACGGACAGACATGGCGGAACGGTCATCGGGCACCCTTCGGTGTCGGCCGGCGGTGACGATCACGGCGAACAGTACGGTGGCGGGTCGCCGTTGCCGTTCACCGCTGCGAGGCGGTGCTGACAATTATCCGGAGCTGTTTCCGTTATTGATTGGCGTCCGAATATCTGCGTGCTCCATGAAATAGCGCACGTACATCTGAATATCACCTTAGGGCTAGTTATGTCAATTGGGGGCCGCCACAGTGACGGGTGGGGCCGGTTCATGGTTCTCACTATGTCGCAAGAAGGTCGCCGTAAAATCGGTATGTAACTTTTCACAATTGACTTTCGTTAATCACTGGCCTACCGTTACGGAGGTCGCTAAAAGGATACAAAGTCGCTTGTCGCGACAGGCGACAGGCGACAGGCGCCACGGGAGGAACCTGTGCACGACAAGAATGACCCCGATGCGCGCCTAGGCGACGATGTGCCGGTCGGCGAGGAGCCGGTGGACGTGGTGATCGTCGGCGCCGGGTTCACCGGGCTCGCCGCGGCGCTCGAACTGTCCGCGCAGGGCGTCTCCTGCCGAATCCTCGAATCGGAGCCGATCATTGAGCCTTTGCGAGTAACGGTCCGCGACTGGGTGTAGTGCCGGTACTCGGCTCAGGTGGTTCGGTTGTGCT
>NZ_JBHMIM010000092.1:0-15508 GCF_048060115.1 Micromonospora sp. LOL_023 | reverse complement strand
CTGACAAAATGCTCATCCCGGCACTACTCAAAGCAGTCAATTAGTGACTAACCGACTTTGCTTTGGCTCTGACGAAGATACCCTGTGTCTGCGAATCGAAGGTGAACCGGACCTTCAGTTCACCCAGGTTGAACCGGAAACGTCTACCGATCACCTGCTCAGTCATGACGTCCTTCCATCTTCAGCCGGGCGGTGGGCACTATGCGGACCATCTACTCGCCCCTTGGCTCATCCTGGGAATCGACAGGCCGGGTGTCGGGTCAGCCAAGCGGTGTCTGACCGCAAGGCCCGGTGTGATCGCAGTACGGCTGCGAGCGACTCTGCCCGCAACCACACAGGACTGCCCTTGTCTCAGCGCGCACGCCCTGCGGTGTGTCTACTCTCAACTCGCCTCGCACAGCCAACTGTCCGGTGGAGTTGCGCGTGATCCGCGTAGGCCGATCAGGGTTCTCCGCCCCGCCGACGGCGAGTTCGTACTGCAACGCTCCAGAGGGACAGCGCCGGACCACTTCGGCCAGGAGCTCGGCCTCGGCACCGTCGGGTCGGATCCACGGGCGCCGGCCCGGGTCGAAGACCTCCGGCAAGCCGCGGACGCACTCGGCGGCGTGCAGGCAACGCCTGGCCTCAAAGGTCACAGTGATCGACTGACCCTCGTACGCCTTCTTCGCGGTTCCGCTGCTCATACCGACTCTCCATCGTTGCCGTTCCCTGCCGTTCAGTCGCTGACCGTGCTGCGGGACTGGTACACCAGGTCCTCGTACTCGGGGTGCCGGGCGATCCACCGCGCGAAGAATGGACAGGTGGGCAGGACCAGCAGATTCGCGGCGCGGGCCTCGTCGAGGCCGGCGCGGGCCAGGGCAGCCCTAACTCCCCTGCCCTCGTACTCCGGCGAGACCTCGGTGTGCACGAACGCGATGAGTTCATGGGTACGGATGTACTGCGCGATACCTGCGACCTTGGGCTCTTCCCCGACCCGAGCCTCGTACCGCTTGGCATCGGGGACGTCCTTCACATCAACTACCATGTGTCCTCCATCAGTTGGCATCTCCGCTACGGGCCGACCGGCGGTAACGCGATCGTGCGGTCACATCGTTGGTCATCACCGAGCAGGGGTTTGGTGCCAGCGAAACGGGTCGTCCTCCAGCGCGGAGCGGTCCCACTGCCCGAGGTCCGCAGCGGCCTCGTAGGTGGTGCGGAGGAACTCAGCGACCGCGCGGTCCGGATCCGGTGCGGCGCGGGCAGCCTCGTACGGCAGCAGGAACTGCTGGAACTCGGTGCTGAAGTACGCGCCGTCGGGACCAATCGGCTGCTCGGCGAACCCGTCGGGTGCGGGATAGGCGTACGAGTAGAAGGCGCCTTCCTCACCGCCGCCGGGCCAGAACCCGCAGCTGGACAGCTCCCGGGAGTAGCCCTCGACCATGACCCAGTCTCCGCAGTTGGGCACTCCGCCGGGGTGCGGCGGGGCCGACCGGCCGGAGAAGCGGGTGCAGGCGAGGTCCATCCCGCCCCAGAAGAAGTGCACCGGGCTGACCTTGCCGACGAAGTGTGATCGGAACTCGCCGACCACCCGGTTCGCCTGCAACAGCTGCCGCCAGAACAGGGCGGCGGCCTCGCCGTCGTAGGAGGCGTGGTGGTGGTCCTCAGCGAACGGGGTCGCCGGATCGACTTCGTTGGGATGCGGCCGGATCGGCGCCTCGATCCCGAGCTCGTCGAGCATGGCCATGACCCGCAAGTAGAACTCGGCGACCGGCATCGGTCGGAGCGGAAGACTCCGCACGCCACCATCACTGGTACGGACGTCGAGCCGATGACCCAGGAAGTCGAACTCGATCTCAAAGGCCCCCGTGCGGTACGGGATGGCGGACGTCGTCAGCCCGCGCGGGCCCACGTACAGGGTCACCTGCCACCAGTGATTGACCAACGGAGCGTGCGCCATGCGGATCTTGCCCACGATCTGGGTCCACATGTGCAGAGTGTCGCGGGTGGCGGTCCAGTCCGAGACCCGCAGGCTCGGCCAGCTCATCGTTGCCGGGCTTGTCATCGCTACTCACATCCTTGGCGCTGTCACGAGAGGGTGACGGTCGTCGGGTCAGCGGTACTCGGGGTTGGCGGCGTCCGGATAAACTCCTGCGTCCCAGGCAGTGCGCTGGTTGCCGTAGGCCGGGAACCCACCGGCACGACGGATCATCGACGCGAGGTGCAACAGGTTGTAGGTCATGAACGCGGTATTGCGGTTGGTGAAGTCGTTCTCCGGCCCGCCAGAACCCTCGTCGAGGTAGGACGGACCAGGGCCGACCTCACCGAGCCAGCCCGCGTCGGCCTGCGGCGGGACAGTGAAGCCAATGTGCTGCAGGCTGTAGAGGACATTCATCGCGCAGTGCTTCAGGCCGTCCTCGTTGCCGGTGAGCAGGCAGCCACCGACCCGCCCGTAGTAGGCGTACTGGCCCTGCTCATTGAGTACACCGGAGTAGCCGTAGAGCCGCTCGATCACCCGACGGGTCACCGAACTGTTGTCGCCGAGCCAGATCGGACCGGCGATGACCAGGATGTCGGCTGCCAGCACCCGGGTCAGCAACGCGGGCCATTCGTCGGTGTCCCACCCGTACCCGGTCATGTCCGGTCGCACGCCCGTGGCGATGTCGTGGTCGACGGCGCGAATCTGGTCCACGCTGACCCCGTTCGCCTCCATGATCGCCACACTCCGATCGACCACTCCTTGGGTGTGGCTCCGGCAGGGGGAACGGTTGAGGGTGCAGTTGATGTACATCGCGCGCAGCCCGGTGAAGTCGGGCTTCTCGATCGTCGCGGTCATGGTGTCCTTCCTGGTCGCAAGTGATCAATGACATCGATGACCGCGAGCCGGACACCGTCGCCGGGGTCAGGGTCCGGGATCATCATCTCCGGATCCACGAGATAGACCTCGTGACCGTCCAGGCTGAGCCGACGCGCGACCTCCAGGAGCATCCGTCGGGACACGTCGTCGATGGAGTGCACCAGGGAGACGTCGAGAACCACTCGGGGCTCCGAAGGCGCACTCCGCACGACCTCGCGCACGATCCGCTCGGCTCCCGCGAAGCGGATTCCGCCCTGCAGCCGGACGATGCGGGTCGCGTCCGCTCCGTCACCCCGTACCCGATTGGAACGCACGACGGCGCGCGCTGCGGGCGGGACCTCCATCACATGCAGCCCCATGTCGGCCGAGAACCGCTCGAACAGCGACACTCCGCGAACACTGTTCCCGTGCCTGTCCAGTCGTGGCGAGAAGGTGGCAATGCCGAGCTGACCCGGGAGCGCCCCGATCAGTCCCCCAGCCACACCACTCTTCGCCGGAATTCCGACCTGCGTGGCCCAGTCGCCGGCGGCGTCATACATCCCGCAGGTGGCCATGACGCTCAGGACCTGACGCACCACCGCCCCGTCCACCACCTGCTCGTCCGACAGGGGATTCACCCCGCGGTTGGCCAGCGTCGCCGCCATCATCGCCAGATCCCGTGTGGTCACGAGCACCGAGCACTGACGGATGTATCCATCCACGACAGCCCTTGGGTCCTCGGTGAGGATGCCATGGCTGCGGAGCATGTGCGCGATGGCGAGGTTGCGGTGCGCGTTCTCCATCTCGGATGCGCACACCGTCTCGTCGACTGTCAGCTGGCGGCCCGCGAACGCCGAAAGACCCTGAACCACGCGGTCGACCCGCTCGACGGGCTTCACGTTCTCCGGACCGGTGAGTGAGTGAGCGGTGATCGCGCCGGCGTTGATCATCGGATTGCGGGGGCGCCCCGTGTCGTTCTCCAGGGAGATCTCGTTGAACGCCTCGCCAGACGGCTCGACCCCGACCTTGGCGAGCACTCGATCATAGCCGCGATCCGAGAGCGCCATCGCGTACACAAAGGGTTTCGAGATCGACTGGATCGTGAACGCGACGTCGACGTCGCCGGCACCGTGGACGGTGCCGTCGACCGTGGCGAAGACTGCTGCCAGACGCTCAGGATCAGCCGCCGCGAGCTCAGGGATGTACCCCGCCGGCTCCCCGGAGGTGTCCGATTCGACTTCTCCGAGTACGTCAAGCAGATAGTCGGGAACGACTGACCGCATCTGTCCTCCTCAGGTTCTCGCGGAGGCTGTCCGCAGGGCCTCGCGCACTGGCAGCCTGCCAGGCTGCGGTGAGTGCTCGCAGCTCGGCGGCCTCGACATTCGCTCCGGATAGAGCGCATCGACCGTGGCAAAGCGCTGGAACACCCGCACCGGATCATCCGAGGACAGCACCGTCACGCCCGACGCAAGCCGGATGCGCTCCGTGACGGTCGCGATGCCGGCGAGCACCGACTCCGGGCTGGAGATCGCGTACTCCGGCCGGTGGCGCTCACCCAGTGCGACCACTTCGATGCCGATCTGGTCGGCCAGCACCGCCTCGGCCACTGCCGCGCGGATCGCCTGCGCGTGCGAGACGATCTCCCCCCGGCCATCACGGGGCCGGTCTCCGAAACTGTCGATACCGTCCTCGACCTGCGATGCATCCATCGTGGGTGACTCCTTCATGCCTCGGCCATCTCCGGCATCTAGTGGAGACGTGGTGATGTTCAGCGCGCAGGCGTTGCCGCCGGGCACGTAGACACCGTTTCCACGTTCTCGTCGGTCACGGCCAGGCACGTCCGGTGGACACGCCACCCACGACAACCCCGCCGGATGTTTCCCGGCCGTCGCCGGGATGACAGCGGCCACCGGAGGAACCTCGCGCGACCCGAGACAGCAGCTTCCCCGAACTTGCTGCCAAGGCATGGGCAGAAGGCAGCATCTTCCGCAAGGTTGCCGGCAGGGCGGGCTCGTTGATCGCGTTTTCGCCGGAGGTGGCGGCGTTTCGGCGGTGCAGCTGATCGAGGGTGTCGGCGCGCCGCTGGGCGGCGTCGGCGTCGAGCCTGCGGGTCGCCGGGCCACAGAAGGTGTCCCTTGGCATCGTGCCGTCAACCAGGTACGCCGTGGTCACGTTCAGCGCGCACGCGTTGTCGCCCCACACGTAGACGCCGTGTCCGCTGCCGTCGACGCTGACCAGCCGGGAGCGCTTGGCGAACTTTTCTCGAAGTAGCTCGCCGCCTCGGTGCGGCGTGCCCGGGTCGCGCAGGTTCTGCACGATCAGCACATTGCGCGGCCCCCGGTCGTTGATCCGCACCGGTGGCTCAGACGGCTCGTACGCCCAGTACGCACAGGGGGTGATGTTCGCGCTGGCCGCGCCGAACATCGGGTATCTCTTGCGGTCCTCGGCGACCGCGCGTCGGTAGGTGTTGACGTCCTCGGGCCAGTTGACGTCGTTGCAGGTCACGGCTAGGTACGCCGACAGGAAGTTGTCCCAGGGCAACAACTCCGGTGCCGTCGCGGCACCGTCGCCCGACCCGGCTACCGCCGCGTCGTCGGCGCGGAGCAGCGACAGCCAGTCCTGTGCCAGTGCCGGATAGTTGGCCTTCCCGTAGAGCGCCGCGAAGGTGGTGAACCGGAAGACCGCCCCGGTGACGAAGCCCACCGGAGCCTTGTCCAGCCGCTCGGCGAGCCGGAAGTAGGTCCGGCGCACCTGCTCCGGGGTACGGCCCAGGCCGTAGGAGCCGTGCCTGGCCGCCGCCCACGCGGCGAAGTCCGGGAACGTCTGTTCCACACCCAGTCCGAACCGGCGCATCGCGGCATAGTCGAGGTGGGTGTCACCGAGGTTGCTGTCGACCACGATGCGGTCGGTGGTGTCCGGGAACATCGACGCGTACGCAGCCCCCAGGGCCGACCCGTACGACGCACCGTAGAAGCTAGCCGTCGCCTCGCCGAGGGCGGCACGGATCGTGTCCAGGTCACGGGCCGTGTTCGCGGTCGTGATGTGCCGCAGTCGACCCTCGGTGTCGTTGGCCGCACACAATTCGGCGGCCGCCCGCGCGGTCCTCGCCCGCTCGATGACCGCCGCGTCGTCGACCGCGTACGGCGGAACGTTGCTGAAATAGTCCAGCTCGCCGGTGAAACCACAGCTCACTGGTGCCGAACGTCCGACCCCACGAGGGTCCATGCCGATCAGGTCGTAGCGCTCCGACACGCTGCTCGGCAGGCCCAACCCGACCAGATCCGCCGGCATCGTCAGTCCCGAGGCGCCCGGACCACCCGGGTTGAGCAGGAGGATGCCACGGCGCTGAGCCGGTTTCGCACTAACGATCCGCGACACCGTAATGTCGATCGTGACACCGTCGGGATCGCGGTAGTCCAACGGCACCGGCACTCTCGCGCACTGCAACGTGGGCGAGACGACCGCGACCTCCTCGGGGCACGCGCCCCACTCCACCCGCGTCGCCGGACCACCGGCCTGTGCCGGTGCCACCGCCAGAGACGCGGCGATCCCGGTGACGACGGCGACGGCCACGCTTCGACGCAGCTTCATACCTCGGTCCTCGACTGTCGACGGTCGTTTCCTGACACACCCGCGACGGTGAGGTCGGCTGCGAACCCGCTCTCCTGCCGCAGCATCCCCATCCTGGGACGCACCGAGCGCTGGGCCGTGGGGCCCTTGCCGAAGAGTGCGTAGGGCTCCCGGCGCGCGACCTGGGTCGAAATCTCCTCGACGGGGTAGAACTTGCCGTAGGTGACGTGCAGTTGGGCGACTTCGATGACTGGGCTGACGGGCATCGTGGCTCCTCTCGTCTCGGCACAAGACTTCCGTCATCGGCAGCGCGTTCGCGTCGGTATAAACGCCTTAGCTCTCACCCGCAGCGCGCTGCGTCGCAAGCGAGCTGGTCGCGGGCGGCGCGAGCAAGCCGGCTCGGCAGCGGCACGCGGTTGACCAGTGATGGAAGCCGCGGGCTCGGGCCTGTCTCGACCTACGGCATCCGTTTCATCAACCGCTCCGCGTGGAGATCACGGCCTTGTCGCGGCGGCCGAGGTCAGGAACAACGACGATTCCCATCGGTGACAACTACCTACTCCGCCCCTGTCGGACCTCATTCCGACCTCGGGTGGGAGTGAAACTGACTGACCTCCTAGCTCAATCCGTCAGAGAATGTTGATCCCTGGTAGTCCGGATCGACTGACCGTTTTCCGCTCGGGGTAGAAGTCAGTTCGCCGCGTGTCGCTGCGGGTGCGCCGGTCCTCCTGGCACCGGTGGCGTCTTTCTGCAGGTAGGGGCCGGTGTTCGGGGGTCAGGTGGGTGGGGGTATGAGGCTGAGGCGTTGCCAGCAGAGGGTGAACGCTTCGACCCAGGGCCAGGTGTCGGGGATGGACAGGATCGTGCGGCGGGCGTGGGTGGCGATGTTCGCGGCGAGGACCCAGCCCTGGTCGACAGTCCAGTCCTTAGAGGACCTGCATCCAGAATCGTGCGCCGCTGCCGAGGCCAGACCTGCCGCGACCGGCCCGCACGCTCCAGATCGCCACAGGCCGGCCGCGTCACAGCGTGCTCACGCGCGTACTTCACACCGCCAGCACCAGGCCGAAGATCATGTCAGCACTCCGCGCCGCTTGGGTAGCCGACGCGACGGCGGCTGGCAGGTCATGGTACCTACGCTGGCGATCCTCTCGGGTGGCGTCGGGCGAAGTCCCAGACGATGGCGCTGGCGTCCGGGCCGGCGCGATCAGCGAAGAGGCCGTCGCCGGCAGGGCCTGGCCAGAGGTGCCCCATATCGTGGACGAGGTACGACTCGACGACAGACGTGCCGTCCGGCGTGGAGATGGTGGTTTGCGTGTACGCATGCCTACCCGGTTCCGCAGGCACCGTCGTCGTCTCTTCGACCAGGTCCAAACTCTCGTTGAGCAGACCGTCGTCGACTAGGTCGCTCACCGCGGTCCAGTGCTCGACGAGGCGAGTCGCGACGATTGGTGGGACGACGTCATCCTCCTCGCCCTGGATGACGAGCAGCGGCACCTGCCGCGCCCGGTCACCCATCTGGGACCACGCCTGACGTGCGGTGTAGTCCGGCGGGGTGGCACCGGGGTCGTCCGGGTCCACCTGGTTGAGCCCATACTCGCCACCGGCGACCGACGTCGCGGTCGCGAAGACGTCAGGGTAGGTCGCCGCGAGGATGACGGCTGCCCCCGCACCGGACGACGCGCCGGCGACGTGCACGTGGTCCGGATCCGCGTTGTAATCCTCGACCACCTGCCGGGCCACGCCTGCGAGCAGCGCGGGTTCTCCGTCGTAGCGGTGCTGTTCCCGCGGGTCACCCGAGTTCCAGCAGTTGATCGCGCTGCGGAACATGCGCTGCGTCGGATAGACAGCGATAAAGCCCTCGCGGTCGGCCAGATCGTTGAACTGCGTCGTGAACTTCATCGAGTTCCACCCGTACCCTGACATTCCGCACCCATGAAGCGCCATGATCACCGGCAACCGGGTCGTGCCGTCGTGCTGTGGCGGCAGGTGAACCTGGTAGCGCTGGGAGCCGACGTCGCTTTCGTACTTGTGATTGCGGTCTCCCTCCCCCATCCACCATGGCAAGCCAAACTGGAAGATCGCAGCACCGACAACGATCGCGGCAACGAGCACCAGCACGACGGCGGAGGCAATCCAGGGCAACCGGCGCCGCCGACGAGACCAGTCGGACCGCGGCTGATCGGACTCGAGCGCCTGGTTCGGTGCGGTCATTGAGTGTTCCTTTCGCCGGTCGGCGCTCACCTGGTGGTAGTGGCCACGCTGGCGGTGCTGGCGGCTACGATCGCCGCTGCGGTGCGAGTCACCGCGGCGGCGACCGCCTTGGGTCCCCAATGGCCGCGTGCGATCTCGCCGGCCAGGGTCACCGTCGTCGACGTCCAGGGCAACGGGGGCCGCAGCGAG
Source organism: Micromonospora sp. LOL_023 (assembly GCF_048060115.1). NCBI lineage: Bacteria > Bacillati > Actinomycetota > Actinomycetes > Micromonosporales > Micromonosporaceae > Micromonospora > Micromonospora sp. LOL_023. The sequence goes on along the minus strand of NZ_JBHMIM010000092.1, from coordinate 6,726 downwards.
GGCATAGCACCGCTGGCGAAGAGCAGCCCGATGATCGCCGCGGTACGGGGATCGGGACCTTCGCCGGCCTCCAGGATCCCGCGAATCCGTGCTCGCAGCCGCGGCTCGTGTGTCCCGTCGCCCGCAGGCCACCTGGTGGTGCGGAACACGCGCAACACCCGCGTCTCCTCACGACGCAGCAGGCCGCGGGCCACGAGCCGGTCGACCACCACCCGCCACAGGTCGGCGCCGAGCGTGACGAGCAGCGGCTGCACCCGCTGAGTCTTCTCGGCGATGGTGTCGTAGGCCGACTGCAGCAGCGGGCCAGGCAACGGACCGTCGCCCGCCGTAGTGACCCGTGGGCCGTTCAACCCCCCGGAGTCGTCGGTTTGGATCCGATTGAGCAGCGCGAGCTCGGTGAGCACCGCCCCGCCGAGCGTGTAGTCCAGGGTGCCCGCCGCCTGGATGGATGCGCCGTCGTCGTCCATCAAGAGCAGCATGAGGTCGTCGACGATCAGTAGGTCGGTCCGTGCCGACATCGGCTTCTCGCCCATAGGTGTTCCCTTCCCGTCCTCTTGTGCCTTGTCACTCGCCGTGAGCTCAGCCGAGAAAGGTGCGCAGGACGCCGTTGACCTCCTCGGCGTGGGTCCAGAGCAGCCCGTGTGGGGCGCCTTCGATCTCGACGTACTCGGCGTCAGGAAGTGCCCGGCGGAAACGCCGGGCGGTGGCGTCGATGGGGAGGATGTTGTCGGCGGTACCGTGCAGGATCAGAGCCGGTTTGCCGCTGGCGCGGACCGCCTCGACGTCTTCGCGAAAGTCCTCGATCCAGGAAGACACGACGGCGTAAGCCGCCACCGGCGCGCTGGTGACGGCTACGTTCCAGCTCCCGGTGACCGCCTCCTGGCTGATCCGGCTGCCGAGGTTCTCGTCGAGGTTGTAGAAGTCCGAGAAGAACTGCGTGTACCAGGCGTAGCGGTCACCTTTCGCTGCGGCCTCGATCCCGTCGAAGACCTTCTGCGGCAGGCCCTGTGGGTTGTCGTCACGGGCGACCAGGAACGGTTCGAGTGAGGCGAGGAACGCGAGCTTCGCGACCCGCTGGTGGCCGTACCGCGAGACGTAGCGGGCCAGTTCACCGGTGCCCATCGAGAAGCCGACCAGGACGACGTCGCTCAGGTCCAGCGTCTCCAGCACGGTGTTCAGGTCAGCGGCGAAGGTGTCGTAGTCGTAGCCGGATCCAACCTTCGAGGAGCGCCCGAAGCCGCGGCGGTCGTAGGTGATCACTCGATGCCCGGCAGCGAGTAGCTCGCGCGTCTGAAGCTCCCAGCTGTGGCCGTTCAACGGATACCCGTGAATGAGGACAACCGGCCGACCTGCGCCCTGATCCTCGTAGTACAGCTCGATTGTGGTGCTGTTCTCGTTCCCGACGGTGATGAAACCCATGATTGCTTCCTCCTGTATGTCGCGTACTTCGTAGTGGCGTCCCGCGCTGGACGTCGTTGTCGTGGCGCGGCACTTGTCAACGAGGCTCCCAGCGAAACATCCGCGCGGCCGACACGATCGCCACCGCCACCAGGCCGCCACGGGCCTGATCAAGCTAATGATCAGCACGGCGCGGAAGACGTCGCCCTGTCCGGGTCAGTGCGGCGGCCAGCCCCGGACAGCTGGTATGACGGGTCTGGCTGACATCGCGGTCCCTCTCGTCTTGACCTCAGGCTCCCGCCACCGTCGGCACCTTCGCATCGGTATGAGCCCCTTAGCTGTTACCGCCAGCGCGCCGCCGCGTGCTCGAAGCCGAACTCGACCCGCGGCATCCGAATCATCAGTCCGCCCATGTGCGCGACGCGGCATCGTGGATGTGGTACGCGTCAGGAGCAAGGACGCTCCGCGTCTGGGCCTGACCCGGTTCGACGGACATCCCAGCTCAGGGGGCTGTGTGCTCCTCGGGAGGATGTTCATCATGGAAGGCATGGGCAAGAAACCACGCCGGCCGCGCAGAGCGTTCACGCCGGAGTTCAAGGCGGAATTGTCGAGGTGTGCCGGCGGGGTGACCGATCGGTGGCGCAGATCGCGAGGGACTTCGACCTGGCCGAGACCGCGGTCCGTGAGTGGGTCAGGCAGGCCGACATCGACGCCGGCATCCGGTCGGACGGGTTGACCAGCGACGAGCGCGACGAGCTGGCGCGGCTGCGGCGGGAGAACCGCCGACTGGGGTTGACCCGGTTTGACGAACAGGGTCGGTAAGTTGATCTCACGCTACCTTGCTCGCTGGCCTGCGGGAATAAGCCGTCGCCTCATACTCGGCCGGACTCATGTAGTCCAGGGTGGAATGACGGCGGCGGGTGTTGTACCACCCCTCGATCCACTCGAAGATCGCCGCACGGGCAGCGGCCCGGGTCGGCCACGCCCTCCGGTCGAGCAGTTCGGTCTTGATCGTGGCGAAGAACGACTCCGCCACGGCGTTGTCCCAGCATTAACCGGCTAATTGGCCTGTTGCTCCGTGTTTGGCCGGTTAAGGTTTCGGGTCAGTGTCCTCGTCTGGTGATCTGGCGTAGCTGTTCTTCGTGGCGGCGGACGCGGCCGGCGATGGCTTCGACGGCGGTTTGCAGGGCTGTGATGTCGTCGGCGAGGCCGCTGAGGGTTCCCGCTTGCGCGGCACTGTGGCGGTGTTCCTCGATGAGGGCGCGTAGTGACGGGTTGCGGTAGAGCGTCGTGCGGCCGAGGCCGGTGCGTGCGGCGACCTGCGTGAAGGTGATCGGCTGCTGGTCGGCAATGAGTTCGGCGCAGGCCTGTTCGACCTTCGTGATCGCGGTGTTCATCCGGCTCGTGCCTGTTCGATGAGGGTGTCCAGCCGGGCGATGAGTTTGTGGTGGCGTGCGGCCTCGGTGATCCAGCCGCGTTGCTCGGCGTCCTGGGCGAGGGCGTCCGCGTCGACGCGTTGAGCGGTGAGGATGGCGAGTGAGCTGGCGTCGGAGTGGAAGCTCGGGCAGTGTTCGCAGATGTTGGCGTAGGTGCAGGCGCCTTGGGCGGGTGCCCGTAGGCAGAACCCGCCGGCCAGCCGGGACTTGATCAGGGGTGTCGTCTTCCAGTCCGCGCCGCGGGTGATGTCTGTCAGCGGCAGGCTCGTCGTCGGGTTCCTGGGGATGCCGGCATGTTCCTTCGCCAGGGTGAGCGCGCGTTCGTATTCGTCGCGGATCGTGGTGTCGAACAGCCGCCCGTAGCGCAGGCTCATCTCGGCGGAGACGTGGCCGAGTAGAGCGACGAGCCTGTCCGGATTTCTGTGTAACGCCCTATTCTGTCTAACTATCGGGCATCGATGGGGATACGGTTCGGGAAGAACAGGTCCAACGCGTTGAGGGCCTGTTTCCAGCCGTGCACGCCGGCGCCTTCGACCAGCCGTGGCGGCGCGGTGCGGGAGTTCGCGGGTCTACCGGCCTCGGCGGCGCGTTGCCGGGCGCGTTTGTCCTCGATGTCGGCGATCGCGAGCCAGATCAGCTTGATCACGGCGTCGTCGGTGGGGAAATGCCCACGGTTCTTGATGATCTTCCGGATCTGGTAGTTGAAGCTCTCGATCGCGTTGGTGGTGTAGATGATCCGGCGGACCTCGGGCGGGAACGCCAGGAACGGGGTGAACCGTTCCCACGCCCGTTCCCAGACCGCGACCGCGGCCGCGGCCGGGTACCGCCGGCCGAGCGGGCTGTCGGCGAAGCCGAGCATCGCGGTCTCGGCCGCCTCCACCGTCGGAGCGGTGTAGATGTCCTTCAACGCGGCGGCCATCGCCCGTCGGTCCTTGTAGGACACGAACTTCGTCGCGGCCCGGATCAGATGCACCACACAGGTCTGCACGGTGGTGTGCGGCCACACCGCCTCGATCGCCTCGGGCAGACCGGTCAACCCGTCGCAGCAGGCGATCAGCACATCACGCACGCCACGGTTACGCAGCTCGGTGCAGACCTGCATCCAGAACTTCGCCCCCTCGGTCTGCTGCACCCAGATACCGAGGACGTGCTTGACCCCGTCGGTGTTGACCCCGACGACGAGGTAGCAGGCCTTGTTACGGACCTGGGCGCCGTCGCGGACCTTCACCATCAACGCGTCGACGTAGACGATCGGGTACACCTCGTCCAACGGCCGGTGCTGCCACGCCTTCACCTCCTCCAGGACCTCGTCGGTGATGGTGGAGACCGTGTCGGGGGACACCTCGGTGCCGTAGACCCGCTGCAGGTGGTGACAGATGTCGCGGACCGTCATCCCACCCGCGTACAGGCTGATGATCACGTCCGACAGGCCACCGAGCCGGCGGGCGTTCCTCGGCACCAGCATCGGGGTGAACGTGCCCGCCCGGTCCCGGGGCACCTTCACATCGACCGGGCCGATCTCGGTCTGCACCGTCTTCGCGGTCGACCCGTTACGCGAGTTGCCCGAGCCGTTACCCGACGCGTCACGACGGGCGTAGCCCAGATGCTCGGTCAACTCGGCCTGCAGCCCCCGTTCCAGAACGGCGCGCACCAGCTCGGACAGGAACCCGCCCGGCCCGGTAAGCCGCAACCCGTCACCCTTGACCTGGGCCAGCAACGCGTCCAGGGCCTGCTTGTCGATCAGATCCGCCACCGCCCGGCGGGCCGCCTAACGCGCCGCCGCCTCGTCCGGCACCGCCGCCGCCAGAGGCAGCCGCGGACCGTCAGCGGCGATCCGCCGCGTCAACGCCGCGACCTCCGCGTCGGCATCGACGCCGGGGTCGTACTGCTCCACCGTTGAGAGTGTCATCGAAACTGGTCCTCACTGTGTCGACCGGCTACCCACCGGTCATAACGGACTTCTACTGACATCCGTTACACAGATCTCCCTACAGGCCCGTAGCGCCATCAGTCTTCCTGTCCGCGTTCGCCGCTCTCGCTGACCCGCTCAGCCGCGCCTACTACGACCGCAAACGCGCTGAGGGCAAGAAGCACAACGCCGCCCTCATCTGCCTCGCCCGCCGCCGCGTCGACGTCCTCCACGCCATGCTCCGCACCCAACGGCCATACCAGCCCAAGTCGGCGGACGAACCCCGCCTCGCCGCTTGACACAACCCATAGGGACACCCCCCGGGTACCGAGGCAGGAAGCCACTGGCCGCCCGTTCCGGTGGGATACCGCTCCGCCGACAACACGCAACGGTCCTGACCGACATGTCACTGATCATGGCCAGCACCAACCGCAACGTAGACCGGGTCCGAGGCTATCCCCTACCCAGAGCGGAGGCCGCGCTCCAGGAACGCGGACGCGAACAGGGCCACCGCGCGATCGTCGTCGGCCGCCAGCCGTCGCAACACGTCCCGGCCTACGGTTGCGGGCAACTCGAGGACGGCCTGGGTCAGGCGGACCCGTACCGCTGAATCGCCGGCGTGGGCGGCGAGTTCGTCGCTCAGCGCGCGCAGGATCGGGCCGGCGTTGCCGGGTTTCGCGGAGAACGCGCCAAGCAGCTCGGCCGCCTCTACGTCGTTGCTGCCCTCGACCACCATGCCGACCAGGATCGGCACTGCGGCTGCCACGCCGCGGGTACCCAGGGCCAGTGCGGCGTGCCGGCGTACCGCGGGGTCGTTGTCGCCGAGCGCGTCGGCGAGCAGCGCGATCGGCTCGTCGCCGGGAAACTCGGCGATCGCTTGGACGGCACGGCGGCGGACAGCGGGGTTGTCCGAGTACATCCCGGCGGTCACGCTGGCCACGCCGCCACTGCCGGTACGGGCCAGCGCCCAGCGCAGCGCGCCGGCCACGTTCGGGTCAGATTCGGCCAGAACCGCGCCGGCCAGCAGTTCGGTGGGCACCCGAACGTCCTCAGTGGGGGCAAGCACCGACTGCTGGCGGGAGGCGGGGCTGGCAGAGTTAAGGCCGTGCATGAGTTCGACGATGCGCAGCACGCCCTGCCAGCCAGTGGGGGCCGAGGCGTCCACCGTGCGGAGGCGTTCCAGTAGTTCCTGTTCGCGTTCCAGCCGGTCCTCGGCCCACCGGATGAGGTCGCGGATCAGATCGGCCGGCGTGAAGGCGGGATCCTCCAGCGCGCGGCTGACCTGTTTCAGCGACAACCCGAGCGACCGCAGGCTCTCCACGTGGAAGATCCGGCGGGCATCCTCCTCGGAGTACTCGCGGTAGCCGCCGACGGTGCGGCCCGTCGGGCTAACCAACCCGAGGGAGTCGTAATGCCGGAGCATCCGGACACTCACCCCGGACCGACGGGCCACATCGCCGATCAGCAAGCGCTACTCCCCCTTGATGAAGTCGTCCTCGGTGAGCTTCGGCTGGTCTGCCTGGGCGTTCTCGTCACCCTGGCTCCAGCCGGCACCGAGCGCGACGGTCCGCTTCGCCTCCGCGATGGCCGCGTCGAAACCGACCTCCGGATCTTTGAGCAGCATCTCGGTGGCCCGGGCGTGCTCGCTGACATTCGGATCGTCGCTGCCGATCGCCTTCTTGAGGGCGGGCTCGATCACGTCGCCCAGGCCGACCAGCGCACGGCTGAGGCTCAGCTTCACGTCCCGCTCACCGCGTCCCAACTCGGTGACCAGCTCGGCGACCAGCGTGGCCTCCGCACCCTCCAGGACCAGACCGACGGCGGTACGCCAGGCAGCGCGGGACACCTCATCGTCCGCGTCGTGCAGCAGCTCCTTGGTGATCGCCGGGTACACGCTCTTGTCCTGGACCTTAGTGCTTCAGTTCGTAAGTCCTTCGGGGGTTGACGGTCCGGGGTTTGGATGTGGCCAGTCGCTGATGGGAC